>CAZHPU010000075.1:0-7293 GCA_964534435.1 uncultured Lachnospiraceae bacterium
CTTCGATATGAAGCGAATTATAGAGTTCGCCGACGTCGTCACGCAGAGATTTTAATTTTAATTTTGATTCCTCAAGCTGTATAATCATCTGTCTGTTTATTCCCTTCAGCCGAATTTATATCGGCAACATTGTTTCGTCAATTCTTAAATTTATAGCAGTCGAAAATATCTATATTGATTTTCTCATCGGCAAAGTGATTCTCAATCATATTCTTCAGCTTTTCGAGTACGGGGTTTTCGGTATAAAAATGTCCCGCCAGAATAACATTCAGCCCCATTTCGCGGGAATCAAGAAGCGAATTATAATCCATTTCCCCCGTAACATAACTGTCGGCACCCGATTTTAATGCCGAAATCACATAGTCCTTACCTGCTCCGCCGAGCACGGCCACACGGTTAATTTTGTTTCCCGCATTCGATACCGTAACATACGGACATCCGAGACGTTCTTTCACATCATTTGCAAATGTATCAAGATCGGACGGCTTTACATACCCGATTCTGCCGATTTTTTCTCCGTCGGGTCCGAACGGCTCCGCATCGGTAAGACCGAGTCTTTCCGCGAGGGCATCATTTACCCCTCCCGCAGCGGCGTCAAGCCTTGTGTGAAATGAAAATGCCGCGATACCGTTTTCGGTAAGTCGAACAAGTCTTTTCCCGACATAATCGAGAGTCGACAGCCCTTTAAGCGGTCTGAAAACAAGCGGATGATGAGAAATTATCAAATTCATTCGATTTTTTTCGGCATAATCTATCGCTTCACTTGTTATATCGAGTGTAAGAAGAATTCCGCCGACATCTACCTCGGCATTCGGCATGCACATTACTCCGTCGTTATCCCATTCACAGCTGAGAGACGGCGGTATCAGGCTGTCAAGCAGTTTGTATATTTCATATACCGTACTCATTTTTACTCCCCGCAAATAAGATCAAGACTGCCGATAAGTTCGGATATTTCATCGATGTTCTGCCCCGCCGTCTTTAATCCGTCCGCTTTGTTTTTAAGAGTCTTTATGTTCATCCGAACAAAACCATTAAGCAGCACGCTCTTCTTTTTTATGTTTATCGGCCCGATAAGCTTTTCGGCTTCGGTTAATTTATACGGCTCGCCCGAATACTCGGCAACGATTATCTGATATATTTTCCGATTGTTTTCCGAGACGATATCCTCATCAACTATACGAAATCCGTTATCCGAAAGAAAAATGCGCAGAAAGTCGGCATGCGTCATCGGCTGAAGAATCAGTCGAACATTTCCAGCTCTTACATAATCGCACTCGCTTATTATCGTTGAAATAAGCTCGCCGCCCATACCGCAAATAAATATATCATCGGGCGCGAAATTATCCACACCGTGCAGACCGTCTGTCAAAAGTGTCTGTATTTTCGATTCAAGCCGATATTCGAATATATTATCTGACGCTCGCGACAGCGGACCGATTTTCACATCGCATGCGACAGCCGATGACGAAATACCGTTTGATACAAGATATATCGGCAAATAAGCATGATCTGTGCCTATGTCGGCGATTTTCCTGCCGCAGCGGGCATATTCCGCAGCCTTCATAAGTCTCGGGGTTAATGAAATGCCCTTTTTTTGTTCAATATGTGTTTCTGTCATTTTCAAAGAAATCGGCTGTCGTGATTCAGCATTTGACTACTGACAAGACAGCCTTGCTCTTTTACTTTTTCTCGCTCAGATAATCATTGATTTTTTTAACAAGCGCATCGGCATCGGTATCATGAACTGCGCACGCCATCTCGATGCTCTCGCCTCTCGACGCGGGGCAGCCGAGACAATGCATACCTATCTCGAAGAAGAACTGTGCAGTCTCGATATCAAAATCAAGCACATCGCCGATAAGTGTTTCTTTGGTAACTTCCATATAAATACCTCCCACCCTCAAAATCGACGGTTTTCCGACATTTTGACGGCTTTTTTCTCTTATAACTGTATTATTATATCTTATTTCGGTTTGTCTGTCAATGGAAAAAGCGAAAAGATTATCTTTTTTTGCAAAAAATCGGAGCCGACGTCAAAGTTTCGGCTCCGATTTCATTATGCCATTTTTTCGGAAAGTTTTTCTCCGCCGAGTATGTGGAAATGAAGATGTTTGACACTCTGGCAGGCATCTTCTCCGCAGTTTGAAATTACACGATAACCGTTTGTTATTCCCGCTTTTTCGGCTATAAGCGGTATTTTTTCGAAGATTTTCGCAATCAAATACGAATTATCTTCGTTTATGCTGTCGACGCTTTCGATATGTCTTTTCGGTATGACGACAACATGAACGGCAGCTTGCGGATTAATGTCCTTGAATGCGAGCATATATCCGTCTTCGTACACTTTAGTCGACGGAATGCTGCCGGCGATAATTTTGCAGAAAACGCAGTCGGGAATTTCATCCGGAACAAGGTACATCTCCTCAATAACAACCTCCTCAAGAGGACGGTCGTTATAATCGGTTCTGCTGTCCGCTATCTTGTCCACAACGTCCATTCCTTCGACAACTTTACCGAATGCCGCATACTGTCCGTCAAGATAGGAGCAGTCTTCCTGACAGATAAAGAACTGAGAGGAGGCGCTGTTGAAATTTTGAGAGCGCGCCATCGATATCGTTCCGCGCTTATGTTTCAGCATATTATTCACGCCGTTGGCACTGAATTCGCCTTTTATTTTTTTCTGATCGGGTGATCCCATACCCGTACCTGTCGGATCGCCGCCCTGAATCATAAATCCCTTAATTACGCGGTGAAAAATAAGATTGTTAAAAAAGCCTTTTTGAACCAGTGATTCGAAATTGGCAACCGTCTCGGGCGCATCCGACGGGCTGAGCTCGATTTTAACCGTTCCGAAATTTTTTACATTCATTACTATCATATCGGATACCCCTGCTTTGAATAATTTTTGTTTTTATCCTGAGACATACAGAATATCAAATCGTGCGAAAAATTGCCGATTGATGAAGTCGACGATGCCGTGGCAATCTTTACCGATTTGATCACAACATCGGTAAGCGGTTTATTATTACTGTCAACATCGACGGCGGCAATTTTATCCACGACATCCATGCCGTCGGTAACACAGCCGAATGCCGCATACTGTCCGTCAAGATATGTGCAGTCCGCCTGACAAATAAAAAACTGAGAAGACGCGCTGTTATAATTTTGAGAACGCGCCATCGATATCGTTCCGCGGACATGACTTATACGGTTTGTTACACCGTTTTCGCTGAATTCACCTTTTATTGTTTTCTGATCGGATGAGCCGTAACCGGTACCTGTCGGATCGCCGCCCTGTATCATAAAATCGTCTATAACACGGTGAAAAATCAGGCCGTTGTAAAATCCGCTGTTTGCGAGTTCGACAAAGTTTGCAACCGATATGGGGGCCTCATCGGAATAAAGTTCAAGTGATATTTCACCGTAGCCTTCAATTTCAATAAGGGCATAGGTTTTATCTCCGAAATCATGGGAATACGGGCTCATAAAATCATCATCCGCCGTTTCGGATTCTTTTGCACATCCCGAAAAGACGCTTACAACCGCGACAACCGAAATCAAAAGGAATATTGCGATTTTTTTCATAAGTTTATTCCTCATTTGTAAACACGTAGTTCTGAATCAGTATATTCAGATTTCCGTTCAATGCGCGCAGGCTGTCGAGAAATTCTTTTTGGTTGACATTTTTCTTGGGTGTTATAACAAAAGAAAGCTCGAACATCGTTCCGAAATTGCTCGATTTTACCTTAACATTCTTCCAGTCGGAAAGATATTTTGAGAAAACCTCGTCGAACACGCCGACGTAGTTGAGATTTTCGGGGATCGTTATTTTAAGCATAAAGCGTTCGGTACGCGGAACCGCAAAGCCGATAAGACAGAGTACGATTGAGATAAGGCATACTGCGGCCGAAAGAATAATCGCGGCAACCACAAAGCCCATACCTGCGGCAAGTCCGGCGCCGAGTGCGGCAAAAATAAATGTCAAATCTTTAGGGTTGCTTTGTGTTGTTCTGAATCTGATGATTGCGAATGCGCCGCTGAGTGTGAGCGCAACCGCCCAGTTTTTGTTCACAAGCAGAACTATAACGCCGATAATAACAGGAAGAATCGCAAGCGACACGGCAAGTCCGTTGGAGTAGCCGTCTTTTCTGTTAACAAACATATACACGAGTGCAAGCATTACGCCGCAAAGCAGCGATACGCCCATTATCGCAAGAAGAATAAGCACTGTGAACTGTCCCGTGATGATACTTTCGATATTAAACATTTTTATTCCTCCGATTCAATATGATCAATGGCTTGTTTGCCTTTAATCCGATATTCGTATTCTTTTCCGTATTTTGAAAAGCTGCTGTTGAAAATTTTGTTTTCCGACAGAAATCTCGCGAGCCAAAGCGGCATTGCATCGGGAATTTTGATTTCCATCAGAAGTTTGCCTTCGGGCAGAATTTCATCACCGTCGGTACCGTATTCGAATGTGGGATTTTCCCGTCTGACCTTTATATTTTTGTCAAATGTAAGGCGGAGTTCTTTATCTTCTTTTCCGAACATCGCCATTCGGTCATATGCTATAAAGACCGCGGGAGCAAGTCCGGGATAACGCTTGAACATCTGCTCAATTTCGTAGGCGACCTGAACATTCATATACGAGTCATCGGCAAGTTTGGGAGCTCTGCCTGTTTCGGTAAATTCGAGTGCCTCCCCGTACCGCATAACTATACGTCTTTTTGTAACTATTCCCTTGTATTTCTGTTTAATTTCAAAAAAAACGGTGGAATCGTTATTTTCGGGCGGAAAATAAGAGCGAAGCCTCAATTTCTCTTTATACAACGGCTGATCGGTCGATCTGCCTATGAGAATATTATCGGGCGTGTCATAATACACATTAAGAAGGCCGTATACTTTTTCGTCAACACAGTATCTGTCGAAAGTCATATAATCGGTAAGAAAATCCATAAGCATTCTGTACTGATCATAGGTAACCAGAAACTTTTTTTCATACCTTTTGAAAACGGTAATCGGCATAAATGCCCGTCCTCCACTCTTACTGCAATTATGTCTGATATTATAAAATGCCTTTATGAACTGCGTATGAATAATTGGTCTTTTATAACAAAAAAACCGCAAAAATATCAGAATATTTTTGCAGTTTTTATGTTTTTTAATTTTCCGTTTTCTTTATCGAATTTATTCTTTATATCCGTCAAGCCCCGACTTTTCTATTGCCTTGAACACTCTGTGCTTGAGTCCGTCGTTTTCTCTGTCGAGTGTATTCAAAAAGTTTTTATACTTTTCACGATCGGTATGCTTATCCTCGGGACACAGACTTTTCGTTACGGGAAGCTCATTATGTCTTACAAAATACATGATATCGCTCTCGGATGTCATCACAAGCGGACGGATTACGGTGATGTCGCGGCGGTCAAGATAGGTTACGGGAGAAAATGTTCCGAGACGTCCCTCATTGAACAGATTCATAATGAATGTGTCAAGCACATCGTCGTAATGATGACCGAGCGCGAGCTTATTGCACCCCATTTCTTTTGCGCTCTGGTGAAGTATTCCCCTTCTCATGCGCGAGCAGAGCGAGCAGGGATTGCTCTCTTTTCTTTCATCGAAAATAATCTTCGCGAGTTCGGTTTTGACAATTCGGAACTCAATCCCCGCATCCGAAAAAAAATCGGTGATTTTCGAGTAATCCGCCCCGTCAAATCCCATATCGACCATAATCGCGCATATCTCATATTTTTTCGGATAAAACCGCCGCATCTCGGACAATGCGCAGGCGAGCGTAATCGAATCTTTTCCGCCCGATATTCCCACGGCGATTTTATCGCCTTCGTCTATCATCCCGTATTTATCGACGGCGTGACGAACTTTCGAAAGAATCCGTCTTATTTTGATATATTCCATACAGTGTCTCCGCAGTTACGAGTCAGTAACGGTTTTTTATGCTTTTTCTTTTTGGTATTCGAGAATCCGTTCGGCGGCTTTCATTATGCCGTAGCGGCCGCTTTCATAGGTCAGCCCGCCCTGAAGGAAAATCGTATACGGAGGTCTTATAGGACCGTCTGCCGAAAGTTCGATTGACGCACCGCTTGTAAATGTTCCCGCAGCCATTATCACGTTATCCGAATAGCCGGGCATTGCCCACGGAAGAGGAGTGACGTGTGCGTCTACGGGGCTTCCCTCCTGTATTCCTTTGCAAAAGGCGCACATAGCCGCCTCGCTTCCGAGCGATATTGACTGAATTATATCATAACGCGGTTTATTATAACGCGGATTTACCGAATATCCGAGCTTTTCAAAAACATAAGCGGCAAGCATTGCTGTTTTAACCGCCTGAGCGACCGTATGCGGAGCATAGAACAAACCCTTATATATATTCTTATTCTGTCCAATTGTGGCGCCGACTTCAAGTCCGACACCGACCGATGTGAGACGGTAGGAACAAAGTTCGACAGCTCTTGCGCTTCCCGCTAAATAGCCTCCGCAATCGGCCATGCCGCCGCCCGGATTTTTGATTAGCGATCCCGCAATCAAATCGGCACCGACTGCGGTCGGCTCAACCGTTTCGGTAAATTCACCGTAGCAGTTATCCACCATCACATAGGCGTTTGAACGTGCTTTTACATATTTTACAACCTCGCCTATTTCGGCGACAGACAAGGTAGGTCTGTTCAGATATCCTTTCGATCTTTGCAGAAAGACGACCTTGACTTTATCCAACAGTGCTTTGCCGATTCTATCAAAATCGATTTTTCCGTCGTCGGTAAGGTCTATCTGCTTATATTCAACGCCGAAATCGGAAAGCGAGCCGTTTCCGGGAGTACCCGAAATTCCTATGACTTCTTCAAGCGTATCATACGGCTTTCCTGTAACCGACAGCAGAATATCTCCCGGTCGAAGAAGCCCGTAAAGTCCGATTGAAAGTGCCTGCGTTCCGTTAACAATCTGATGACGGACAAACGCAGATTCCGCGGAAAAGACATCGGCATAAATTTTGTCGAGCTTTTCCCTTCCGCAATCGTCATAGCCGTAACCCGTCGAACTGCCGAAATCCGCCTCGGCTACCTTATGCTCGGCAAAAGATGTCATTACTTTCGCGGTATTATCAAATGCTATGCGGTCAACTTCGGCAAAATTGTCGGCGAGTACGGTCTCCGCCTCTGCCACGAGTTTTTTTATTTCATCTGTAAAATTCATTGATGCAAACCTTTTTCTTGTTTTTATTTCAGTTTATTAACTTCCGATTTGAAGAAGCGTCCGCGTTCTTCGAAATTTTCAAAT
>CAZHPU010000076.1:0-7289 GCA_964534435.1 uncultured Lachnospiraceae bacterium
CTTAAGGCAATCGAAGCGGGATGCGATATTGTCGATACCGCAATATCTCCGCTCGCACTCGGAACATCTCAGCCCGCAACCGAGCCTATGGTTGCGGCACTTCAGGGAACGCCCTACGATACCGGACTCGATCTGCAGCAGCTCAAGAAAATCAGTGATTACTTTATGCCGCTTCGCGAGAAATATATCGCAAACGGTCTGCTCGATCCCAAGGTGCTTAAAGTCGATGCATCAACTTTGCTTTATCAGGTACCGGGCGGAATGCTCTCAAACCTTATCTCGCAGCTGAAACAGGCGGGAAAGTCGGATAAACTGTCCGCCGTACTTGAAGAGGTACCGCGTGTGCGTGCCGATGCGGGCTATCCCCCGCTCGTAACTCCGTCTTCACAGATTGTCGGAACACAGGCGGTCTTCAACGTGCTCAACGGAGAACGCTATAAAACGACAACCAAGGAATTCCGCGGTCTTATCCGCGGCGAATACGGCAAAACGCCGATGCCGATTGATCCCGAGTTCAAGAAGAAGATTATAGGCGACGCGGAAGAAATCACCTGCCGCCCCGCCGACCTCATTGCACCCGAACTCGACTCAATCCGCGCAAAAGCGGCCGATTATATCGAACAGGATGAGGATGTCCTCTCCTATGCGCTCTTTGAGCAGGTTGCAACCAAGTTCTTCGAGAACCGCCGCGCGACAAAGCTCGGAATCGATCTTGAAAACAGCGACAGCGAGAAAAAAATTCATACCGTTTAATTTGTAAAAACAAGCGAAAAGACAATTATTTTATGTCTTTTCGCTTGTTTTCTTGTTTTTTTGATGTTTAATGCTTGAAATTGTGTCTGCGTTATGTTAAAATAATAAAAAAGAAGTGTGTCGGAAGGAATAGAACTGATATGAAGTCGAAACTGTTGGTTATAGGCGCGTGTTATATGGAAACAGTCCTGTGGGTAGACGCAATACCTACCGCCGATGTTGTCATATCAGAAAATAACAGTTTTACAAACCGCCCCGGAGGAAGGGGAGGATGTGCCGCAGTTGCAGCAGGACGCATGGGGATCGATGTTTCACTCTGCGGCGCGGTTGGAAAAGATGCCAACGGCTCAAAACTTATCGAATATTTTAACGAGAACGGCATAGATACCTCCTATGTTTCCACCGACAGACGGTCAACCGGAATATCGGTTCATATACATGAAAATTCATTTGAAACCGACAGAAAGATTCTCTGCCAGGGCGCAAACAGTTCGCTGAATGCCGACCAAATTTCGAGAGCGATGGAGGGAACTTTCGACGCCGTGTTTATGCCGACCGATCTGCCGTTTGAACTTCTTGCCGATGCCGCACATAACGCGCGTATAAACGGACTTCCCGTCTATCTCGATGCCGGCGGGGTGAAATCGTCATCCTCACTCGGAAAACTTGAAAATATCGAACTCTTTATCACCGATATTCAGGGAGTGCGTTCGCTCACCGGGATAAATATAACAAATGCCGATAAATGTCTCACCGCGGCAATAGCACTCGCAGGCAGGGTTTTCTCCAAATATTACATAATCAGACTCGGCAGCCTCGGAACTTTCATATATGACGGAAAATATCAATATCATGTGATTCCGTGTTCGCTTGACGGAAAGAATATCGGTGCCCCGATTGATACCGAAGCGGCGGTAATTTCGGCCGCTTATCTTTCGACCGGCGATATTAAAAATTCCTGCGCGCTTGCGGCTGTTATGGCAAAAATGTCGCGCGAAGATGCAAAAGTCAAAATTCCGACACTCGCTCAGGCGGTTGATTACTGTAAATTCAATAATATCAGATTCGGCGGACGATAAACAGGAGAATAAAGACAGAATGAAGAGAATACTCGGAGTAGATACAGGCGATGTCCGTACCGGTCTTGCGGTAAGCGACAGTATGGGCTTTTTGGCAAGCGGAATTGCCACATTTACGGTTCCCGAAGAAAATGATCTGATTGCGCTTGTCGCAAAATATGCCGAGGAATATGATGTCGGAAGCATTGTCATAGGAAATCCCGTGAATATGGACGGATCACACGGACCGAGAAGCCAAAAGGTTTCCGAACTTGCCGATAAAATACGGGAACATGTGACGGTACCCGTCGTTTTGTATGATGAACGCTGCACGACAATGGAAGCGCATCGGATAATGAATATAACCAATACACGCGGAAAAAAAAGGAAAGCCGCGGTTGATACTCTTTCGGCACAGATTATCCTTCAGGATTATCTCGACTATATCAAAAACAAAAAATAAAAACAAAAAACTGCGTACCGATTGTACGCAGTTTTTTGTCGTCGAAAAGGAATGCCGATTTTTAACGTATTTTCAGCCAGATTCTCATAACAAGACTGTGCGGAAGCAGTTTTGACATAAGACGTGCGAGTTTGATTCTCGCACCGTAAATCGAAACGTCTTTTCCGCGTGCCGAGTCGGACAATGCAAGCCTTACAACATCACGCGGCTGATACATGGGACTGAAATTTCTGCACGCCGTGGGATCTCCCGATTTCTCGGCGACCGAGAAAAACTCGGTTGCAACATAGCCGGGGCAGACGGTTGTAACCGATATGCCCTGCGGAGCAAGTTCAAGATTGAGAGCCCGCCCGAAATGAAGAACAAACGCTTTTGTCGATGCGTATATGTTGAATTCGGGAAGAGGCTGAAATGATGACTGAGATCCCATTAAAATAACGCGCGATCCTTTCTTCAAATAGGGAAGCGCACAGCGTACTGTCCGCATAAGTCCGAGAATATTGACATAAACCTCCGCTTCCATGTCCGATTCGCTGTTGTTCGCAAATGATCCGTATTTGCCGAAGCCCGCCGCCGCGACAAGCAGATCGATTTTTTCGATTTTGTCTCCGTTCAGTCGCTCTGTGATTGAATTAAACGAATTTTCGGCCGATAAATCGGCACTGATCGGAATGATAATATCGCCGAACTCGCCTTTCAGCTCGTTAAGACGGCTCTCTCTGCGTGCCACACAGTAGATTTTTTCATATCCCGCAGCTGCAATTTGTCTGACGAATTCGCGTCCGATGCCCGATGACGCACCTGTAACAAGGGCTGTTTTCATGTTATTAAGCTCCTCTTTGTAACTTTAATCTCACCGATAAAAATTTTAGCATTTTTTTATTCGTATGTCAATAGATAATTGCCGAATGCCGTAAAATACGGGATTTTAAGCACAAATATCTGATTTTTTTCGCCGAAAACACTTGACAAAAGAGAAAATTTATGATATATTCTGTAAAGCAGTCTGCTTTACAGGGAGATGCGAATATGCAAAACATAAACGAAGATACCGAACTGACGGATGAAAAAAACGGTAACAGGGTTTATTATTCGATTCTGCTTGAATTTTACGGAAATCTTCTTACCGAACGTCAAAGAGAAATCATCGCTTATTCACTTGATGAGGATTTGTCGCTCTCCGAAATTGCCGAACTTACCGGAATTACGAGACAGGGAGTGCGCGATTCAATCGGAAAAGCCGAGGAACGGCTTTCCTATTATGAAGAGAAACTCGGAATGTACGCCGCGTTTAAGGAGCGTCGAATAATCGGTGAAAAGCTGTGCGAGCTTTTACGCGAAAAAACCGATACCCGGACTGCGATTTCACTTGTAAGAAAATTATGCGGCGACCAGAACTTATAAGGAGACGGATATATGTTTGAAGGTCTCGTGGAACGTATGAACGAAGCGTTCAAAAAGTTCCGCAATAAAGGCAAATTAACCGAAGCCGATGTCAAAGCGGGAATGAGAGAAATAAAGCTCGCTCTTCTCGAAGCCGACGTTAACTATAAAGTCGTAAAAGATTTTATTGCTTCGGTCAGCGAACGTGCTGTCGGCACCCAGGTACTTGAAAGCCTGATGCCCGCACAGCAGATTGTAAAAATCGTAAACGAAGAACTCACCTCGCTTATGGGAGACAGTGCTTCTAAACTCGAAATCGCCTCCAATCCGCCGACCGTTATTATGATGTGCGGACTTCAGGGCGCTGGTAAAACGACACACGCGGGAAAACTTGCGGCAATGATGAAGAAGCAGGGAAAACATCCTCTTCTCGTTGCCTGCGATGTCTATCGTCCCGCGGCGATAAAACAGCTTGAAATAGTAGCCGAAAAAATCGGCGTTCCCTGCTTTTCACTCGGTGACGGAACCGATCCCGTGAAAATCGCAAAAGAAGGGGTAAATTTTGCAAAGAAAAACGGCTGCGACATCGTTTTTATCGATACTGCGGGCAGACTGCATGTCGATGAAGATATGATGGAAGAGCTCGTCAGAATAAAAAACGAGGTTCACCCGACCGAAATTCTCCTGACTGTCGATGCCATGCTCGGACAGGATGCGGTGAATGTCGCCAAGACATTCAACGATATGCTTGATATCACGGGTGTCATACTGACAAAGCTTGACGGCGATACGAGAGGCGGTGCGGCACTGTCGGTGCGCTATGTTACCGGCAAACCGATTAAATTTGTCGGTGTCGGTGAAAAGATGGATGCGATCGAGCCTTTTTATCCCGACCGTATGGCTTCGCGAATGCTCGGAATGGGCGATGTCCTTTCTCTTATCGAAAAAGCCGAACAGCAGTATGATGAGAAAAAGGCGAAGGAACTCGAAAAGAAAATCCGCGAATCGACCTTTACCCTTGACGATTACCTCGAACAGTTCCAGCAGATAAAAAATATGGGAAGCATGGAGCAACTGATCGGGATGATTCCCGGCGTAAAGGCATCTGCTCTAAAAAATGCGCAGATTGACGAAAAACAGATAGCTCATATGGAAGCGATAATCAAATCCATGACGGCAGAAGAACGTACTAAACCCTCTATTATCGGCTCCTCACGTAAGAAAAGAATCGCGTCGGGAAGCGGCAGATCTGTCGAAGAAGTCAATAAACTTCTGAAGCAGTATGAGCAGACCAATCAGATGATGAAGCAGCTCACAAAAATGAGCAGCGGAAAAAAGGGCGGAAAAATGAAAATTCCGTTCGGAATGTAAACTTCGGTTATTTTATGCTTGATTAGGGCAGATAACATATAAACAAAAAATGTACAAAATATTTTGGAGGAAGAAAAAATGGCAGTAAAAATCAGACTTAAGAGAGTCGGCGCAAAGAAGGCACCCTTCTATCATGTTGTTGTAGCCGATTCACGTTCACCCCGCGACGGTAAATTCATCGAGCAGATCGGTACATATAACCCTCTTACCGATCCCGCACAGATAAATATCGATGCCGAGAAAGCCGAAAAGTGGCTTAAAAGCGGCGCGCAGCCTACCGAAACAGTTAGGGTATTGCTGAAGAAAACAGAAATCCTTAAGTAAGGATCTCCGACATAATTTGACGGAGGTACGAAAATGACCGATTTGAAGCAAATCTTAACCGATATCGCGGGAGGCCTTGTCGACTCGCCTGATGATGTCACGGTTACCGTTTCTGAAGAGGACGGCGATGATATCACACTTGAGCTCAGCGTATCCGAAAATGATATGGGTAAAGTTATCGGACGTCACGGCAGAATCGCAAAGGCGATTCGCACCGTGATGAAAGCGGCGGCAAATGCCGATGGGAAGAGAGTCAAGGTTGATATAGTCGACCGCTGACTTTCACCGTAATATCAAAAAGCCATTCGGTCTGCAACTTTTTGCAGACCGAATGGCTTTTTGATGTTCGTTTTGTCTTTTATTCAATGCGTTCGGCAAGCCTGCTCACATACTTGTGATAAAAAGATTCGAAATATCCGCCGTCAAGCGCCTCTCTGATTTTCGCCATGAGTTCGTTGTAGAAATAGAGATTGTGCATAACGCAAAGTCTCATTCCGAGCATTTCATCGGCTTTGAGAAGATGTCTTATGTATGCTCTGCTGTACCGTTTGCATACCGGACATCCGCAGGTTTTGGATATCGGATCGCTGTCGAGCATAAATCTTCTGTTGAGTATTGTCAGCTTGCCTTCCCACGTGAACAGATTGCCGTGACGGGCATTTCTCGAGGGCATTACACAGTCGAAAAAGTCAACTCCTCTGTAAACACCTTCAAGTATGTTTTGCGGAGTGCCGACACCCATCAGATAACGCGGCTTGTCGACAGGCATATGCGGATCGAGTGCCTCGATTATTCTGTACATTTCCTCCGCCTCTTCGCCGACCGCAAGTCCGCCGATTGCATATCCGTCAAGATCGAGTTCGGCGATTGCATCCATGTGCCATGTGCGAATGTCCTCGTATGTGGAACCCTGATTGATGCCGAAAAGCATTTGATTCGGGTTTACCGTTCCTTCGAGCGAGTTCAGACGCGCCATTTCTTCCTTGCAGCGTCCGAGCCAGCGCAGAGTACGTTCGCATGAGGCTTTTACATATTTGTATTCGGCGGGATTTTCAATACACTCATCGAATGCCATGGCGATTGTCGAACCGAGATTCGACTGTATCTGCATAGACTGTTCGGGCCCCATGAAAATACGCGCGCCGTCAATGTGTGAGTTGAAATATACACCTTCTTCTTTGATTTTGCGCAGCTTTGCAAGAGAAAAGACCTGAAATCCGCCCGAATCTGTTAAAATCGGACGGTCCCAGTTCATGAATTTGTGGAGACCGCCGAGCTCTTTTATGACCTTGTCGCCCGGACGTATGTGAAGATGATAGGTGTTTGAAAGCTCGACCTGACATCCGAGCTCTCTCAGATCGAACGCCGAAACACCGCCCCTGATGGCGGCGCAGGTACCGACATTCATAAAAACGGGCGTTTCAATGGTTCCGTGTACCGTCTCCATTCGTCCGCGTCTTGCGTGACCTTCTTTTTTGATAAGTGTAAATTTTGACATTTTCATCTTGCCGCACAGAACAGGTGCGGCCTCTCCTTTTTTATTTTCGGCACGGGCAAACCGTCCCCAAAACGGCGCCTCATGCTTATTAACCCTTATTTTGGTATGTTTTATCGGTTAAATGCGCTTGAAAAGATGTTCTATTTCGTGCTTTGAAAGTTCGATTGCAACCGGTCTGCCGTGCGGACAGCAGATGATTTCGGGAATGCTTTTCAGCGTGCGCACAACCCATTCTATGTTTTCGTCGGTGTCATACTGACCGGCTTTTATTGCCGCTTTGCAGGATCCCTGATAGAGCGCCTCTTCGAAAAAGCTGTCAGCCTTTTCCCAATCTTGGTCTTCAAGAGCCATATTGCCGCGCTGTATCTGCGTATCTAAGGTGGTATTGCCGCTGCTCTGCTGCACCACAACGGTTTCCTTGACTGTTCCCTTGGGCGCA
>CAZHPU010000077.1:0-7247 GCA_964534435.1 uncultured Lachnospiraceae bacterium
GGCGCATATAAAGTAATCGCAAAATCGTCGTCGCTTCCCGCAGTATGCGGACGTGTATGCCCTCAGGAGTCACAGTGCGAAAGCAAATGTACTCTCGGCGTCAAGTTCGAGCCTGTCGGAATCGGCAGACTTGAAAGATTCGTTGCCGACTATCATAACGCACATGATGACGGCAATGTCGCAGTGCCCGAATCAAACGGACACAGAGTAGCGGTAGTCGGCTCGGGCCCTTCGGGACTTACCTGCGCAGGCGATCTCGCAAAGAAGGGATATAAAGTAACCGTTTACGAAGCACTTCATACCCCCGGCGGAGTTCTTGTTTACGGTATCCCCGAATTCAGACTTCCCAAATCGATTGTCAAGAAAGAAGTCGAGGGACTTAAAGCACTCGGCGTCGACGTTGAAACAAACGTCGTTATCGGTAAGACACTCACGGTTGATGAGCTGTTCGAAAACGGCTTTGAGGCTGTGTTTATCGGTTCGGGCGCCGGACTTCCGAGATTTATGGGTATCGACGGCGAGGACCTCAAGGGCGTATACTCGGCAAACGAGTTCCTCACAAGGAGCAACCTCATGAAAGCTTATCTCGATGAGTCGGCAACTCCTATCATGAAGGGCGGCAAGTGTGTTGTCGTCGGCGGCGGCAACGTCGCAATGGACGCGGCACGTACCGCACTCCGTCTCGGCGCAGATGTAAGCATCGTTTACAGACGCTCGATGGAAGAACTTCCCGCACGTCGCGAAGAGGTTGAGCATGCAATGGAGGAAGGAATCGACTTCAAACTGCTCACCAACCCGACACGCATCAACGGATATACCAATCCCGAAAATCCCCGCGATCCCAAGAACGGATTCGTTACATCGATCGAATGCATCAAGATGGAACTCGGCGCACCCGACGAAAAGGGCCGCCGCCGTCCCGTTGAAATTCCGGGCAGCGAATTCACAATCGAGGCCGACTGCGTAATCATGGCACTCGGCACATCTCCCAACCCGCTTATCAAGAGCACCACAAAGGGACTCGAAACACAGAAGTGGGGCGGAATCATCGTAAACGAAGATACCGGACTCACATCGCGTGAGGGCGTTTACGCCGGCGGTGATGCCGTAACAGGCGCCGCAACCGTAATACTCGCAATGGGCGCAGGCAAAACAGCCGCAAAGGCCATTGACGAATATCTTTCGAATAAATAATAAAATTCGGTGACGATAAGCGCCGCGGCAGTCCGCGGCGCTTATCTGTAAAATCTATCGATAAACAGCATATCGATAATGCATAAATTGAATATCGAAAATTCGGCGATGCGGTTGTAAAAACCGCATTTGTATGATATAATGATTCGGATAAAAAAACAGAGAATATAAAAAAATAAATCATAGGACGGTAACGGAATGAACAAAATTACGATTATTGGAACAGGAAGCGTCGGCTCTACAATCGCGTATTCTCTCGAACTTCTCGGTATGGCGTCCGAGATAGTGATGATTGATATAAATCACGAAAAGGCGCTCGGCGAGGCACTTGACATCAGGCAGGGAACACCGTTCTGTGCGCCCTGCGAAATATATGCGGGTGATTACCCCGACTCGGCAGGCTCGGAGATTGTTATTCTCACATCGGGAGTGGCGAGAAAACCGGGACAGTCGCGGCTCGAACTCGCACAGATAAACGTCGACATCACAAAATCGATTATTCCCGAAATCACCAAATATGCACCGGATGCCGTCTATATTATCGTGTCCAATCCGGTTGATATTTTGACATATACATTCCAGAAGCTGTCGGGAATCCCCGAAAACCGCATTATCGGCTCGGGAACGATTCTCGATACGGCAAGACTGCGCGCAAGACTGTCCGAATACTGCAGAATAAGTCAGAGCAATGTCCACGCCTATGTTTTCGGCGAGCACGGCGACTCATCGTTTATTCCGTGGTCGGTCGCGAATATTTCAAACGTGCCGATTTCCGAATGCTATAAGGTATTCGGCGGCGGAAGCGACAACAGTATCGAACGTCCGCAGATTGATTTTGCCGAAATAGAGGACTATGTAAGAAAATCGGGCGGAAGAGTTATAGCGCGCAAAGGCGCGACATTCTACGCCGTGTCGATGTCGGTATGCCATATCTGCAAGTGCATTCTCAGCGGCATCGATACCACGATGACGGTGTCGACCATGATGCACGGCGAATACGGCATCGGCGATGTCTGCCTCAGCACGCTGAATATAGTCGGCAGAAAAGGCGCCTGCGGAAAGGTTAATGTCAGACTGACCGATGAGGAAATCGGCAAGCTGAAATTCAGCGCGGATACGCTTAAAAGCGTTATCGACAACATAATTATTTGATTTGATTTTAAGAAAGGCACGGCCGTAATTATGGAATATCGTATAGAACATGATTCTATGGGTGAAATGAAGGTAAGAGCCGACAGACTGTGGGGCGCGCAGACTCAGCGCAGCCTCGAAAATTTCAGAATAGGCGTTGACATCGAGAGAATGCCCCGTGAAATCACCCACGCATTCGGAATACTCAAAAAGGCGGCGGCACTCGCGAATGCCGAGCTTCGCCCCGATAAAATGACAAAAGAAAAACTTGATGCGATATGCACCGCCTGCGACGAGGTCGCCTCGGGCGCGCTCGACGATCATTTCCCGCTCGTTGTCTGGCAGACGGGTTCGGGAACTCAGTCGAATATGAACGCAAACGAGGTTATCGCCAACAGAGCAAATCAGATTTCGGGGAAAAAGCTCTGCCATCCCAATGACGACATCAATATGAGCCAGTCGTCGAACGACACATTCCCGACCGCAATGCATATCTGCGCGGTCATCGCAATAGAGGATAAACTCATACCCGCGATTAAAGGGCTGATTGAAACATTCAAACGGCTCGAGACCGAAAACGAGGGAATCGTAAAATCGGGCCGTACACACCTTCAGGATGCCACACCGATTTCGTTCAGTCAGGAAATTTCGGGATGGCGTTCGAGCCTCGAACGTGATGTCGAACTTCTCGAAAAGGCGTCGGAACCGCTCTGCGAACTTGCTCTCGGCGGAACCGCGGTCGGAACCGGACTCAATGCGCCGAAAGGATTTGCGGAGCTCGTCGCCGAAAAGGCGGCCGAACTTACGGGTAAACCGTTTGTTACCGGCAGAAATAAATTTCACTGCCTGACATCAAAGGACGAGCTGGTGTTTGCACACGGCGCGATTAAAGCGACCGCCTGCGATATGATGAAAATCGCAAATGATGTCCGCTGGCTCGCATCTGGCCCGCGCGACGGACTCGGCGAGATACATATTCCCGAAAACGAGCCCGGCTCATCGATTATGCCCGGCAAAGTCAATCCGACACAGTGCGAAGCGGTAACAATGGTCGCGGTGCAGGTTGTCGGCAACGATGTCGCCGTCGGATTTGCCGCATCTCAGGGCAATTTCGAACTCAATGTGTTCATGCCCGTGGCAATCTATAATTTTCTGCAGTCGGCACGGCTTCTCGCCGAGGCGATTGTATCGTTCAATAAAAACTGCGCGTCCGGAATCACCGCAAACAGGGATAAGATGTATCATAATCTTCATAACTCGCTTATGCTTGTAACCGCGCTGAATCCGTATATAGGATATGAAAATGCCGCCAAAACCGCCAAAAAGGCGTATAAAGACAATATTTCGCTGAAAGAGGCCTGCGTTGAACTCGGCTTTATGACGGCGGAAAAATTCGATGAAGTGTTCCATCCCGAGCAGATGGTGTGAATTGCACGTAAAAGCGTGCGGAAAGAGGTTGCGGTAAAACGATGGAAAATACCGAAAAAATAAAGGTCAGCTATTTTCCGGGCTGTACCCTGCGCACAAAAGCCGTCGAGCTTGACAGATGCGCAAGGAATGCCGCCGAGGCACTCGGAATCGAGCTGTGCGAAGTCGATAACTGGCAGTGCTGCGGCGGAGTTTATATCTCGGCTAAAGATGAAATCGCCTCGAAACTGTCATCGGTGCGCGCGCTTGTCTGCGCAAGGGACAGAGGCACACCGCTTGTGTCGGTCTGCTCGGCCTGCCATAATGTCATAAAACAGACCGAACACGAAATAACCGTCAACAGAGAATTCGCCGACCGCGTCAACGGCTATATGTCGCAGGACACAAGTCCGAGCGCGCCGTATTACGGCGGAGTTCGGGTTATGCATTATCTTGAAATGCTGCGCGATGTTGTCGGGTTCGATAAAATCGGGGCGGCTCTGAAAAATCCGATGACCGGCAGAAAAATCGCCGCCTATTACGGATGTATGCTGCTTCGTCCGGGCAATGTGATGAAACTCGACGATCCCGAAAATCCGCGCATAATGGAAGATTTTATACGCGCGATAGGCGGAGATCCGGTTGTATATCCGATGAGAAACGAATGCTGCGGAGGATATACCGTGCTTGAAGACGCCGACGCGGCGGCAAGACGCGCATCGGCGGTCACCGACAGCGCAGAGGGACACGGAGCCGACCTTATCGTCACGGCTTGTCCGCTCTGTAAATACAATCTCGAGAAAAACGGCGGAAACAAGATTAAGACGGTATATTTTACCGAGCTTCTCGCCGACGCGCTCGGAGTAAGGGAGAATACAGATGGGACAAGATAAAAACAGCCTTTATAAAGAACAGATTGTGAGAATGAGCGGAAGCAATCCGTTAAAATGTATGCGGTGCGGCAAATGCTCGGCTACCTGCCCGTCTTATGACGAAATGGAGTATCATCCCCACCAGTTTGTTTATATGGTGGAAAACGGCGATATCGAGCGGCTTATGAAAAGCAAATCGGTTTATAAATGCCTTTCGTGTTTTGCCTGCGTCGAGAGATGTCCGAGAGGGGTTGAACCCGCGAAAATCATCGAGGCGGTACGCCTTCTAGAAATACGGCAAAAAGACGGCAATCACATGAGCGCCGACGATATCCCGGGACTTGTCGACGACGAGCTGCCGCAGCAGGCAATAGTCAGCGCGCTTCGTAAATACTCAAAGTAAAAACTGAAAGGACTCTTACCGAATATGCAAAGAATAGGAGTATTCGTCTGTCACTGCGGAACAAATATAGCCGGAACGGTTGATGTTGCGGCGGTTGCGAAGGCACTCGGCAAAGAACCGGGAGTCGTCTTTTCAACCGATTATCAGTATATGTGTTCTCAGGCGGGACAGAATTTAATAAAGGATGCCGTAAATAAATATGCACTTACGGGAATCGTCATCTGTTCATGCTCGCCGCGTATGCATGAGGCGACATTCAGAAAAACGGCGGCGGCGGCAGGGCTCAACCCGTATATGGTTGAAATCGCAAATATCCGCGAACAGTGTTCGTGGGTTCATAAGGATATGAAAACAGCCACCGAAAAGGCGATTGTTCTCGGAAGAGCGGCGGTCGCGAAGGTCTGCCTCAACTCGCCTCTTACTCCCGGCGAAAGCCCCGTTACAAAGAGAGCGCTCGTGATAGGCGGCGGAATCGCGGGTATCCAGACCGCGCTCGATATAGCCGATGCGGGATTTCCCGTCGATATCGTCGAAACGAAACCGACAATCGGCGGCAAGATGGCACAGCTCGATAAAACCTTTCCGACACTCGACTGTGCGGCCTGCATACTGACACCGAAGATGGTCGATGCCGCGCAAAACGAAAACATCCGCATACTTTCGTACTCGGAGGTGACTGCGGTAAAGGGATTCGTCGGCAATTTCGATGTCACGATAAAGCGCAAGGCGCGCTATGTCAAAGAGGATGTCTGCACGGGATGCGGCGCCTGCACCGAGAAATGTCCGCAGAGAAATGTTCCGAATGAGTTCAATCTCGGAATGGATAACAGACACGCGATTTATATTCCTTTTGCGCAGGCTGTGCCGAAGGTCGCGACAATCGATCCGAACTACTGCACAATGCTGAAAAGCGGCAAATGCGGCGTCTGCTCGAAGGTATGCACCGCAGGCGCGATTGACTATAAGGCAAAAGACGAATATATAGAAGAAAAATACGGTGCAATCGTCGTCGCGACCGGATTCAACCCGATTTCGATGGATAAATTCGATGAATTCGCCTATTCGGAATCGAAAGACGTAATAACCTCTCTCGAACTCGAACGGCTTATGAATGCCGCAGGCCCGACGGGCGGAACCCTTCTGCGCCCGTCAGACCGTACACACCCTCATACGATAGTTTTCGTGCAGTGCGTCGGCTCGCGATGCTCGGCATGCTCGGATAAGGGCAAGGAATACTGCTCGAAAATCTGCTGTATGTATACGGCAAAACACGCGATGCTTATCCGCGATAAATATCCCGATACCGAAGTCTATGTTTTCTATATAGATGTGCGTACTCCCGGAAAGAATTTCGATGAATTTTACCGCCGCGCGGTAGAAGAATACGGTGTCCATTATATAAAGGGAATGGTCGGAAAAGTCTGCCCCGAGAACGGAAAACTGAAAGTTCAGGGCTCCGATTTGATTTACGGCAAACAGCTTCATATAGACGCCGACCTCGTGGTGCTTGCCGCCGCGATAGAGCCCGATAAATCGGCAAGAGGACTCGCCACCATGCTTACCGCAAGCATGGACACAAACGATTTCTTCACCGAGGCTCATCCCAAACTGCGTCCTGTCGAAAGTCCGACGGCGGGAATATTCCTTTCGGGCGCTTGTCAGGGCCCGAAGGATATCCCCGAAACGGTCGCACAGGCGGGAGCCGCCGCATCAAAGGTAATCGGACTGCTCTGCAAGAATAAACTGACGGGCAACCCCTGCGTTGCACATTCGGACGAACTTATGTGCAACGGCTGTTCAACCTGCGAAAAGGTCTGCCCGTACGGTGCAATCACCTATGTGGATAAAGAATTCAGAATGCCCGACAGAACAACGAGAACGCGCAGAGTTGCCGTTGTTAACGAGGCTGTATGTCAGGGATGCGGCGCGTGCACGGTCGCATGTATGTCGGGGGCTATGGATCTTCGCGGATTCACGGTTAAACAGATTATGGCGGAGGTAGATGCTATATGCAGGTAAACGAAGAATACAGACCGCTTATCGTGGCATTTTGCTGCAACTGGTGTTCATACGCCGGGGCCGATCTTGCGGGAAACAACAGACTGAGCTATCCCGCGGATGTAAAGATTATACGCGTACCCTGCTCATGCAGAGTAAACCCCACATTTGTGCTTCGCGCTTTCGCAAGAGGCGCCGACGGCGTTATAATCTGCGGATGTCATCCCGGCGACTGCCACTAT
>CAZHPU010000078.1:0-7223 GCA_964534435.1 uncultured Lachnospiraceae bacterium
TCGACAGCTATCGCGGAAAATACGATTATTCGGTTCTCGACATCCATGCCGAGGCGACCGCCGAGAAAATCGCGCTCGCGAGATATTTCGACGGCAGAATCGATATAATCGTCGGAACGCACACCCATGTGCAGACAGCCGACGAGCAGATTCTCGAAAAAAGGACCGGATACATTACCGATCTCGGAATGAGCGGAGTGCAGTCCGGCGTTCTCGGAGTCGACACCGCCTGCATAATCGAAAAGTTCAGAACGAAAATGCCGACAAGATTTCTTCCCGCAGAGGGGGAAGTCAAGGTTAAGGGCGCGGTTTTTGGTATAAATGTGCAAAACGGCGGCGTCGAATTTGTTGAAAGAGTAGAATTTTGAAATAAAGTCCAAAAATCTTGTAAAATCGGCAAAATTTTGATATAATTTACACATAAAAAGCAGATGTTTATCTTAAACGGGGCAGATTTTGAATTTGCCTCGAAATCTGCGTGTCGATTTTTCGGGAAAAGAGGCTATCCTAATGGAAAACTTAAAAGTATCGGCTAAATCGAGTCCGAATCTCGTCGCGGGAGCGATTGCGGGAATCATCAGGGAAAGCGAGTCGGTTGAAATACAGGCAATCGGCGCGGGTGCGGTCAATCAGGCGATTAAAGCGGTTGCCGCCGCAAATGTCTTTCTCGAGGGTGACGGCCTTTCGGTTGTCTGCAAGCCGAAATTCATCGAGGTCGAACTGAACGGCGAAAGCCGCACCGCGATGTCGCTTGTTGTTATGCGCGAAAAGCCGTGACACCGAAAGCAGAGTAGAGAAAAACGCGAAGTCCGTTATCGGGCTTCGCGTTTTCATATTTTCATATAAAAATCGTGCGGCGTTATTCGCCGTCTTTTTCGATTGCCGCAAGCGAGAGTGTGGCGATATACTGCATAAAGAAGCGTCCCGCAATCGTGAAAACGAGAATCACTATGTACGGGGAGACGAGAGTCGCGATGTCCGAAAGCGATTTCGGCGTTCCCGAATTTACAACCGTCATTATGCTGTCCGCGAGATTCTGTGCGAGCGACACCGCCATATAGACAAGCGAGCAGGCGCCGACTCCCGCGGTGACCGTGCATTTTTTGTCATCGGCAAGCAGAGCGAGAAGTTCTCCCGCCGTCGGCGCACGGTAGGTGAAATTTTTGATACCCGCCGATGCCGATTTTATTTCGCGTTTTCTGATGAGGAAAAGCGCCGCAATCGAAAGTCCGAGCATGAGAAGTACGGCGAGAATGTTCAGGAAAAGATAGATTGCCGACTGCGCGATTACATCCGCGCTTTCAAGCTGTGAAAGCGTCCAGTTGCAGAAATAGAAGCCCGAAAGTCCGAATATGTCGTCAAGCAGGGCGAGAAAGGGAAGAACGAGCGACTGCAGCATAAATCCGACAACCACGAGCGAGAGCGACTGCCATGCCGCCGCCTTTGATACGAGGGCGAAATTGTCGGTCATGACATAGCTTACCGTGAGAGCGAGAACCGCGAAAAAGGTCAGAGTCGTTACCGCCTGAGAGAGATAGTATACGATTTCATAGCCGATTTCATATGAATTTGCCTGCATAATCAGGGTGAGCGGATAGAGAATCAGCGTTCTTATAAGCGGAATCATCACCGAAAATATGATTATAAGGCGCAGACTTGCCGAGCCTTTCTTTTTGCAGTCTTTTTTGATGGGTGCTTTTTTCATTTGAACCTGTCCTTTTGAGATTTTGTAACCGTTTTCTTTTCGGAAGCCGCCGCTTCTGTAAAATGACAAAAATCCGAATGTCGGCGGCAGGCGCGGTCAGTCGTAGAAGCGCATAACCGATACGACCTTGCCGATAATCATACACTCATCGACGATAATCGGCTGCATGGAGCTGTTGCGCGGTTGAAGCCGGTAGCGGCCGTTTTCTTTGTAAAATGCTTTTACGGTCGCGCTGTCGTCTACAAGCGCCACCACAATCTCTCCGTTTTCGACGGTCGGCTGCTTTTTGACAACCACGATGTCGCCGTCCATGATGCCCGCCTCTATCATGCTTTCGCCGCTGACACGGAGGGCGAAAAGACTCCCCGGCAGTTCGCGCGCCGATTTTTTGAGAAGCGGAAAATCGAGATAGCCGCGTATATTTTCGGTTGCGAGAATCGGACTGCCTGCGGCGACCTTGCCGACAAGCGGTATGCGCGCGTGATTTTTCTGCGAGTCGGACAGTTCATCGGTGCGCAGTCCGCGGCTCTTACCCGTCGATTTGTTTATCGCGCCCTTTTCGGTCAGCCTGTTTATATAGCTGTGGACGGTCGAGGTCGATTTAATCGAAAGTCCGTTCTGTATGTCACGGACACTCGGCGGATAGCCGTTCTTGCGGTTGAAGTCGCCGATAAAATCGTATATTTTCTGTTCTCTGTCGGTCAGATTCTCCATGGCATATTCTCCTTCTCGTTTATCGTGAATCTATCGAAAAAGCCGATATTTTCTATATTATACCACCGAATTTTCGAAAAATCAAACAAATGTTCTGCCTGTCGGCGGCGATTTTTGTAAATAAATTGTAAACACCGCAGCGCCGATGCGAGTTCGGAACAAAAAATGAAATCCGACAACAAAAAAGTTGATATTTATTGACAAAAGAGCCGAAATGTGATAAACTTAACACGATTTTGAAAAAATCCGAATAAAAATCAATGGGGGTTAATTCAATGAAATTTTCGGACATCGAATACAAACGGCCGGATACCGACGGCCTGCTCTCGAAGATGGAAAAACTTGCCGAGAGATTCTCGACCGCCGATTCGGCAGAAGAGCAGCTCTCGATTCTGCATCTTGCCGAAGAGCTGTCCGCCGATCTTTTCACGGCGGCGACCGTTGTCGAGATACGGAACACGATAGACACGCGCGACAAATTCTATGCCGACGAAAAGGCGTTTTATGATGAATTTATGCCGCTTTGGCAGGAAAAATCGCAGAAACTCACCGAAAACATACTGAAATCGCCATTCAGAGCCGAACTCGAGGAAGAGCTCGGAGATGTTTATTTCATAAACGCCGAGATGGAGGTCAAATCATTCTCGCCCGAAATCGTGCCGCTTATGCAGGAAGAGAGCGCGCTCTGCACCGAATATCAGAAGCTGTACGCGTCGGCACGCATTCCGTTTGACGGAAAAGAGCTTACGGTCGCACAGCTCGGCGTATACAAGCAGTCGCCCGACAGAGAGCTGCGCAAACGCGCGCTTGAAGCGGAGGGCGGATTTTTCGATGAAAACCGCGAAAAATTCGATTCGATATTCGACGCGCTTGTCAAAAACCGCACCGAACAGGCGAAAAAGCTCGGTTTTGACAGCTTTGTCGAGCTCGGATATCTGCGCCGTCAGCGCAACTGCTACACACCGCGCGATGTCGAAATTTTCAGAGAGCAGATAATCTCGGACGTTGTTCCGGTTGTAAACGAAATCAAGGAAAATCAGAAAAAGCGTATCGGCATTGACGATTTCAAGTTCTACGACAACGCCTTTTCGTTTGCCGACGGCAATCCGAAACCGCACGGAACCCCGAAGCAGCTGCTTGCCGCCGCCAAGAAAATGTATGAGGAAATGTCGCCTCAGACCGCCGAATTTATCGATATGATGTTCGATATGGAACTTTTCGATGTCGAGGCGAAAGAAGGCAAGGCCCCCGGCGGATACTGCACATCGCTCTACAAATACAAACTGCCCTTTGTTTTCTCCAATTTCAACGGCACGACCGCCGACATCGACGTGCTGACTCACGAAATGGGCCACGCATTCGCCGATTATGTCGCCGAGCGCAGGCTCAAATGGCAGAGCAGCTATCTGCCGTCGATGGAGGGTGCCGAAACACATTCGATGTCGATGGAATTTCTGACCTCCCCGTGGCATCATCTCTTCTTTGACGACGATAAGAAGGATACAGCAAAATATCAGCTCGCACACGCCGAAGATGCGTTGATTTTCCTGCCGTACGGCACGATGGTCGACCATTTTCAGGAAATCGTCTACTCGCATCCCGAACTGACGCCCGAAGAGAGAAACGCCGAATGGGCAAAGCTCGAAAAAATCTACCGCCCGTACATCGATTTCGATAATCTCCCCTTCTATTCGAGGGGCGCGGGCTGGCAGAGACAGCTTCACATCTATCTCTATCCTTTCTACTACATCGATTACTGCATGGCGCAGACGGTTGCGCTCGAATTTTACGCACTGCATCTTGAAAATCCCGAAAACGCATGGAAAAAATATACCGATTTCGTAAATCTCGGCGGCACAAAAACATTCGTCGGACTCGTGAAATCGGTAGGACTTAAAACACCGCTTGAAAAGGGCTCGCTCGCGTCGATTGTCGGCGGAATACGTAAGAGTCTTTCGCAGGGCGGCTGTGACTGAGGAGAAAAATTGAACTATACAAACAAGCTCAATGAGCATTACGAAAGCGATATTACCGGCATCGAGGTCGACTACGATGCCAACAAAAAGTTTTTCGACAAAAAAAGACGGCAGAAGGTCGGCGCATTCTACACGATAAGCGTGACCGGCGCCGCGCTCGGCGGTCTGTGCGTCTATTTTGCGGTATTTCTCAATTTCGGCATTCTTTATATCCCGGGCTGGACTCTCATTGTCGCGGGAGCCGTGCTTGCCTGCATCGCGCTTGCCAAAACGGTAAGAGAGTCTGATGTTACCGATATTTTCGATGTCAAGAAGAAGCAGTTTGACGATGTCTGCGGCGACAAAATCGGCTGGCCCGACGACATCGAAAATATGTCGATGTCGTTTATGGGCTGCAACATCACGCAGGAAAATATCGACAAGATGTACAAGCTGAAAAGCGGTCAGTATATCGATACCGAAATCGTTTTGACATTTATTTATGTCGACCACAAAAAGCAGAAGCTGTTTATCGCCGAGGAGACCTATTCGCTGCTCGAACCGAAAGACTGCGTAAAATTTACCGAAATCCCGTATGACGGTTTTGACGGCGCCGAAATTCTGACCGAAAAGGTCACCGACAAAGTTACGCTGTACAGAGGGGTTATCTCGAACGGCGGAGAAAAGGTGTTCGATTTCCCGTTCTCCGACTACGATTTCAGCAAAGAGGAGTTTATCGCAGGTCTTCCGCATTACAAGGAGTTAAGACGCGATTTTTGATGCGTCCGCA
Source organism: uncultured Lachnospiraceae bacterium (assembly GCA_964534435.1). Classification (GTDB taxonomy): domain Bacteria; phylum Bacillota; class Clostridia; order Oscillospirales; family CAG-272; genus CAKSQF01. Next base: position 5,165 of record CAZHPU010000078.1, read on the forward strand.
AAAAAACGCTCACGGAGTCTGTCCGTGAGCGTTTTTATCGGTTTATTCAGGTCAAAGCTGTACGATTTTGGCCTTGTCGCCGTAGGTTTTGTTATAGTTTTCGATTGCCGATTTTACGATTTTGACCGCTTCTTTTTCGTCGCCGACATTGTCGACCACCGTTTCCTTGTGTTCGAGGGTTTTGTAAACCGAGAAGAAATGCTGCATCTCTTCGTAAACATGGCGCGGGAGCGCGAAAATCGAGCGGTAGCCGTTATAGGTCGGATCGGAGAAGGGAATCGCGATGATTTTTTCATCGAGTTTGCCGTTGTCGAGCATCTTGATTACCCCGATCGGGTAGACGTGAACGAGCGTCATCGGAGAAATCGGCTCGCTGCAGAGTACCAGCACATCGAGCGGGTCGTTGTCGTCGGCGTAGGTGCGCGGAATAAAGCCGTAGTTTGCCGGATAATGGGTGGCGGTGTAGAGTATGCGGTCGAGCTTCAAAAGACCTGTTTCCTTGTCAAGCTCGTATTTGTTCTTGCAGCCCTTCGGAATTTCGATGACCGCGTAAAAATCGTTCGGTGTAACTCTGTCCGGGTTTATATCATGCCATATATTCATAACTGTCACTGCCGTCCTTCCTTATTTTATGTTTTCGTAAACGAAAAGCCGCACAAAAGTGCGGCTTTTCGGTTTTTTTACGGTCGGCGAAGCGGCAATCCGCCGTCTCCGACGGTAAGAAATTACTGAGCCGCGTCTACGATAAGCGCGAACGAGTCGGCTTTGAGCGATGCGCCGCCGATGAGCCCGCCGTCGATGTTGTCTTTCGCAAGCAGTTCAGCCGCGTTGCCTGCGTTCATCGAGCCGCCGTAGAGGATAATCGCGCGGCGGGATACGGTTTTGCCGTAAAGCTTTGCGATTGTGTCTCTGATGATGCCGCAAACCTCATCCGTCTGCTCGGCGGTTGCGGTTTTGCCTGTTCCGATTGCCCATACGGGTTCGTAGGCGATGATCACCTTGCTCATCTGCTCTGCGGGAATGTTCGCCAGCGCGAGTTTGAGCTGTCTTGATACGACCTCGGTCGTGATTCCGCTCTCACGCTCGGAAAGCAGTTCGCCGACACATACGATTGCGTAAAGACCTGCGTCGAGTGCGGCTTTGGTGCGGAGATTTACCGTTTCATCGGTTTCGCCGAAATACTGACGGCGTTCGCTGTGTCCGATGACGACATATCTTGCGCCCGCGTCTACGAGCATATCCGCCGAAATTTCGCCGGTATATGCGCCGCTCTTCTTGAAGTGGACATTCTGTCCGCCGACCTTGACGGCTGTGCCGGCAAGTACCTTGCTGACTGCGGGAATGTCGATTGCGGGAACGCAGACAACGATGTCGCATCCGCGCTTGCCCTTGACGCTGTTATAAAGCTCGCCTGCAAAAGCCTTCGCCTGAGAGGGAGTCATATTCATTTTCCAGTTGCCGGCAATGACCGGTCTTCTCTTTGAGTTCATCTCTTTTGCCTCCGAAAATCAGTCTTTGTCGTTGAGGCAGGCGATACCGGGAAGGTCCTTGCCTTCGAGGAATTCGAGCGATGCGCCGCCGCCGGTCGAGATGTGTGTCATTCTGTCGGCAAATCCGAGATTCTCGGCTGCTGCGGCAGAGTCGCCGCCGCCGATAATCGATACCGCGCCTTCGTCGGTAGCTTCGGCAACCGCGGTTGCGACTGCGATTGTGCCGCCTGCGAAGTTCTTCCATTCGGAAACGCCCATCGGGCCGTTCCAAACGATTGTTCCCGCGCCTTTAAGCGATTTTGCGTAGAGTTCCTGTGTTTTGAGGCCGATGTCGAGTCCCATCCAGCCGTCGGGAAGGCTGTCCGAGTACATTTCCATGTATACGGCGTCTTCCGCATAGGTGGTCGCGATCATGTTATCGACGGGGAGAAGGAGGTTTACGCCCTTTTCGTGCGCCTTGTTCATGATGTCTTTCGCGAGGTCGAGCTTATCGTTCTCGCAGATTGATGTGCCGATCGATTTGCCCATTGCGCGGTAGAAGGTGTATGCCATGCCGCCGCCGATGATGA
>CAZHPU010000079.1:0-7058 GCA_964534435.1 uncultured Lachnospiraceae bacterium
AATATGTCCGTGTCACCATAACCAAGGAAGGCGAAAGCTGCCGTGATATTTCGGCAGAATATGTGAGGAAAGCCCTGTAATAAATTTTCGGATCTAAACTTTGTACCGAAAACGGCAAAACTCAAAAGAAAGGTATGACCTAAAAATGATAATACTTGCAATGGATTCGTCCGCGCAGAACGCTTCCGTGTCACTCTGCGACGGCGAAAAACAGATTGCCGGGATGACTCTCGATAACGGAAATAAACACAGCGAAACGCTGCTGCCGATGGCAGAGGATATTTTCAGGCATACCGGCCTTTCGGCAGATAATATCGATCTTTTCGCCGTAACCGTCGGACCCGGGTCATTTACCGGCGTGCGAATCGGTGTTTCACTCATCAAGGGAATGGCGTTCGGCAAGAACAAACCGTGCGTCGGCGTTTCGTCGCTCGAATCGCTTGCTTTCAATATGATAGGCACCGACGGCATCGTATGCTCTTTGATTGACGCGCGGCATGAACAGTATTACAACGCTCTTTTCCGCGTCAAATCGGGAACGCTTACACGACTTTGTCCCGATAGGATTATCACATCAAAAGAGCTTGCCGACGAACTTGCGGATTTTGACGAAAACGTCTGCCTTGTAGGCGACGGCGCAAAGTCGGTAACCGAATATCTCGCCGATAACCGAATAAAGTCGAATGTAAAGATTCCTCAGAATTATCTCATGCTTCAAAACGGCTATTCGGTCGCAATGGTGGCTAAACGTATGTATGAAGAGGGAAAATATACAAGCGACAGACTGCTCGTCCCGATTTATCTTCGTGCGTCGCAGGCCGAACGTGAACGGCTTGAGAAAATCGGAAATTTCGAAATCTCTCCCAGATAATATACGAAATAATTTATCTGCCGCATAGGCTTAAATAAGAAAGGACATTTATATGAAAAAGACTGTTGTAATCGGCTGCGATCACGGCGGATATGAACTCAAACTGCCGATTCTCGCATATCTCAACGAGGAGGGCTATAAGGTTATAGATGTCGGCTGTGACAGTACCGATTCGGTAAATTATCCGGTGTATGCCGATAAGCTCTGTAAGGTTATAAGCTCCGGAGAGGCCGAGCTCGGAATTCTTATCTGCGGCACGGGAGTCGGAATGTCGATGGCCGCAAATAAACACGCGGGCATACGTGCCGCATGCTGCGAAAATACATTTTCGGCGAGAATGACACGTGCACATAATGACGCGAATGTTCTCTGCCTCGGCGCGAGAGTGCTCGGCGCGGGCCTTGCCGTTGATATGGTCGAGCTGTTTCTCGAAACCGAATTTCTCGGCGGCAGACATGCCAAACGCGTTGAAATGCTCAATGAGCTCGATGCGAAAAAATCCGAATCATAACATATTTTTGCATATCTGAAAGCACTTTCCTGAAAAATCGGGGTATCTGACAATGAATGAAATTTTTGAGAGAACGGCTATGCTTTTCGGTGCCGATGCCGTGGAATCACTCGAAAAAAAAAGGGTAATAGTGTTCGGCGTCGGCGGCGTCGGGGGCTACGTCTGCGAGGCACTCTGCCGCAGCGGTATAGGTACAATCGGAATTGTCGATAACGATAGCGTGTCAAAATCGAATATAAACAGACAGATAATTGCGACAATGTCGACTGTCGGAAAGCCTAAAACATCGGTAATGGCCGACCGCCTGCATGATATAAACCCCGGCGTGAAGGTAATCTGCCATAATATGTTTTACCTCCCCGAGAATGCCGATTTGATAGACCTTTCCGCGTATGATTATGTTGTCGATGCCATCGATACCGTGTCCGCGAAAATCGAAATCATCGAGCGGGCAATAAAATCGGGAGTGCCCGTGATTTCATCAATGGGAACCGGCAATAAAACCGACCCGTCAAAACTCCGTATCGCCGATATTTCCAAAACAAATACCTGCCCGCTTGCAAAGGTAATGCGGCACGAGCTTAAAACCAGAGGAATAAATCATCTTAAAGTTGTGTTTTCGGACGAACCGCCGATAACTCCGAAATTTTGCGCTTCGGATACGGGGAAGCGTGCTCCGGCGTCATCTGCGTTTGTCCCGCCGACTGCGGGCCTCTTAATCGCAAGGCAGATAGTTGTGGATTTTGTGTCCGATTTTCAAAATTCGATATAATAAAAACGGGAAGCCGACTTGTATGTTCAGTCGGCTTCCCGTTTTTGCCGTAAAGGCTTATTCTCCGTCAAGCGGAATATCAATTTCAAGATTTCTGTAAAAATATTTTTTATCGCGTTCGCCGATTTCACGGACGACCTTGCAAGGATTGCCGTATGCAACCGCGTTCGCGGGGATGTCTCTCGTAACAATGCTACCCGCACCTATAACCGTGTTGTCACCGATGGTAACACCGGGAAGAATAACCGATCCTGCGCCTATCCAGACATTGTTGCCTATGTGAACGGGCAGATTGTACTGCGCCTGCTTTATCCGAAGAAAGGGCAGAATGGGGTGACCTGCCGTCGCAACAACAACATTCGGGGCAAACATTACGCCGTCACCGACAAAAATATCGGTATCATCAACAAGCGTCAGATTGAAGTTTGCATAGACGTTGTTTCCGAAATGGGTGTGTATACCCCAGTTGGCGTGAAGCGGAGGCTCAACATAGCATCCCTCTCCGACTTCGGCAAGCAGCTTTTTCAGTATTTCGGCACGCTTCTCGCCGTCATGTGGACGTGTAGCGTTGTAATCATACAGAATTTCCAAACAGTCGAGCTGCTCCGCGGCTATCGATTCGTCATTCGGAAAATATACTTTTTGTTCCGACATTCTTTTTTTGTTGTCTAAATCTTTGTAATAGTCCATCTCAGTGACCGTACCTTTCCGTTAAGTATTCGTAAAAATATTTTGGACCTTCGTTATTTTTATTTGCCTTCAGTTTCGCTTTGATTTCTTCTTTCGCAGGCTCACAAATCCTATCGCCGCAAGCGAGACAAGAGGGAAGAATATCGAAAAAAGCAGGCCCCATTTAAGCTCACCGTTCATTTTTCCCGAAATCAAGCCTACAAGAGAGGGCCCGCATACACATCCAACATCTCCGCCGAGCGCAAGCAGCGCGAACATTGCAGTGCCGCCGTCGGGATATCTTTCACTCGCAAGACTGTATGTACCCGGCCACATTACCGCTACCGAAACACCGCATATTGCGCATCCCGCCAGCGCAAGCCACGGAATGGGCGAAAGCGACGCAATAAGATATGCCGCTATGCATAAAACCGAGGAGACGGCGAAGAGCTTGTCAAGCGGGTATTTCTTCGATATTTTTGACATAAATACACGTGAAATCCCCATCAGAAGAGCAAACATGCACGGCCCCAAAAGATCGCCGAGCGTTTTGTTGATTGAAAGCCCCGCTTCCGCAAAAGCGGATGCCCACTGACTCATGGCATTTTCGGATGCACCGGCGCAAATCATCAAAATCGCAAAATAGTAAAATCCCGGGGTGGTCAGCACCTGCCTGACCGTTTTCGTCTTTTCACCGCCGCCGAGAACATTTATCGGAACGAAAATCGCGTAAACGGCATTGAGCAGCGGAACCGCGGCCCAAATTACGGCAAGTATTTTCCATTCGGTAATTCCGAAAATTCCGAAAAATAAGGTCGACAGAAGTACAACCGTCATTTGACCGAAGCAGTATGCAGAATGAAGAAGACTCATCTGCGAAGCTTTGTTTTCGGTGGGACATGCCTCAACGGTCGGGCTGATAAGCACCTCGATAAGTCCTCCGCCCGAAGCGAAAAGCACGTATGCGATAATAAGACCGATAAAAGGATTCGAAAACAGATCCGGAAGAAACGCAAGCGCGATAAGACCGAATGAACAGAACAGGTGCGCACAGATGATAGATGTGCGGTAGCCGATTCTGTCGATAAAATATGCAGATACAAAATCCATTATCAGCTGAATTGTAAAGTTTATCGTTATAAGAAGCGATATTTTTTCAAGCGATATTCCGTAGCTCTTGTTGAATGTCAAAAAGAGAAGAGGCGCGAAATTTATCACAATGGCCTGCGATACATATCCGATGTAGCACATCGAAATCGTGTGCTTGTACGAAAGTTTGTTTTTCATTTTATTGTCGGGTTTGCCCTCATTCAAAAATTTCGGCCGGCGGATTTTCTTTTCCGACACGGCCCATAAATCCATTTTACCAAAAAAAACACAAAAAGTAAATAGAAAACAATAAAATAAAAATAAAAAATCACAAAAAAGATGACCGTATCAATAAATTGACCGATTTGTCGTAGTAAAATCGTATTTTTTATTAGAATATGTTAACTTTCTATAAATTAAATGCGAAAATATAAATAAAAGTGTTGACATTGCATAAAATGCATGTTATAATAAATCAGCATTTGAAACAGATGCAATTTAACCGAAAGGCGGGAACACTATGAAGATTACTGTCACGGGAAGACAAATTGAAGTTACGCAGTCGTTTAAGGATCATATCGAAAAGAAACTCGCAAAATTCGATAAGTATTTCCAGAATGACGCCACGGCAAAGGTTAAGGTGGGAAAAAGACCAAACCTTGAAACCGTCGAGCTGACAGTAGAAAGTCAGGGAACAATCTTCAGAAGCGAACAGTCGGCCGAAACTGCCATGAATGCGCTCGACGAATGTATTTATTCAATCGAAAGACAGATCCGTAAGAATAAGACAAGACTCGAGAAAAAGCTACGCCAGGGAGTTTTCGTAAAAGGATCGGACAGCTATGTTATTCCGGAAGGGCAGGAGGAGTCGCCCGATGACGAAAATGAAGTTGTTCGCGAAAAAACTTTCAAGCTGAAACCGATGTCGATTGACGAGGCGATTATGCAGATGAATTTGCTCGGCCATTCATTTTTCGTATATGTAAATGATGCGAGCGGAAAAGTAAATGTGGTTTATCGCAGAAATGACGGCAAATACGGCAATATAATGCCCGAATAAAAATATAGTCGGCCCGGCGGAATTTTCCGTCGGGCCGAAAAATAAAATAAAAATTGCGCAAAATTCGTAAAATAACTTGACATCACCGATGATTTGTGTTATAATCTCTTGCGTTGGTGACGGGGTGTGGCTCAGCTTGGTAGAGTGCTTGGTTCGGGTCCAAGAGGCCGCGCGTTCGAATCGCGCCACTCCGACCATTAAAACGCACCTGTAGTGATACAGGTGCGTTTTTGTTAATCAGCCCGGACGCGTGTATCGGCAAAACTGCTTTTGAATGTGAGGTGCTTAAATTGTTCAATGTGGGAATTGTCTGCGAATATAATCCGCTTCATCTCGGCCATATCGAACAGCTTCGCGCCATTGATAATCTGCTCGGAAAAGAGAATAACACAAAGATAGCCCTTATGTCGGGAAATTATGTTCAGCGCGGCGAACCCGCGGTAGTCTCTAAATCGGTCAGAGCACACGCGGCTTTGCTGTCGGGCGTCGATCTCGTGCTCGAATATCCTTTTCCTTATTCCTGCGCACCCGCGAAAAATTTTGCCGACAATGCAGTCGCACTGTTCGATCGACTCGGGGTCGTCGATTATTTGTGCTTCGGAAGCGAGTCCGCCGATACGGAGCTTCTCACGAAATCGTCGAAAATATTGGCATCCGACGAATTTGAACGGAACCTTTCGGATGCCGTAAAAAACAATGCCGAAAAGAAGAATTATGCCACGCTTCGCTCCGAAACTTTTGAAAAGATGTCGAATATCAAACTCCTTTCAACTCCGAATGATATTCTTGCTCTCGAATATCTTGCCGCCGTCGAAAAAAGAAAGTCGTCGATAAAACCTCTTGTAATTTCGCGTGTCGGAAATTTCAGCGCAGGTGCGGCAAGAAAGCTCATGCAAAATGGCAAAAATCTCGATAACTGCCTTCCGCAGACCATGATTTCGGCAATGCAAGGCGTAAACCGTGTTACGCTCGACGATTTTTCAAAAACACTTATACCTTATTTCAGATTGGCGGATCCCGATGAGTTGTCGAATTATGCCGAAATGTCATTTGATCTGGCATGCCGAATCACGAATGCTTCGAAAAAGTCTCATACCCTAACCGAACTTGTCGAAAATGCCGCGTCAAAAAGTTATACGAACGCGAGAATAAGACGTGCTCTTCTGCTTTCGTATTTCAAGGTTACCTCCGAAAGGCTGAATAGCGAGCCGAATACAGTCAGACTGCTTGCCGCAAATGATCGTGGAAAAGCTCTTTTAAGAGAAATATCAAAGAAAAACGGCGAGATTGTTGTGTCGTCGGCAAGACCGAAAACCGTAAACTCAGAAAGCAACGATTTTTCACTGACGGCCGATTCGATTTATGCCCTTGTTTCGGATATAAAAACCGATTTTTACGGCGAAAAGCCCTTTTTGAGATGAGAAACACAGAAAGTTAACAGAAAATACATAAATCACGAACCCGTATGGTGTATAATCATAATGTTTATGAAGTAAAAAATATAAAATAAAATACAGCAAATATGGGAGGTAAAACAATGGAAACAACCGTAAAGGGTAAATACCTTATATATAAAGGACAGCCTCTTGTAAGAGAAAACAATACCATATGTTACGGCAGCACCGATAATAAATGTGTTCTGTTCCTTATGATTTTATCCAATAAAACAGTCAACATCAATACAAAGGAAACATCCAAAAAAGTCGAAATTCCCGACAGTATTCTCGGTCAGGTCGTAAGCACCGATACAACAAAAAAACCTCACGAGAGAATTTTGAAGCAGTTCAATAAGAACGGACTTTATGAGGCGCTGGATTTCGGAATCGATGTCATGAATCGGTTTAATAAATAACCGTAACGGTATAATCGAAAATGTAAGTTCCCAAAGCAAATTACCTATATCGGTTTGCTTTGGGACTTATTTGTCGAAAATTATTTTGATTAAAAGCAAAAAAAGTATTGACAAACGAATTACGCTGTGATATAATTTAGAGCGCTGACAGGAAGTTAAGCACTTTCATATTGAGGATTTGTGTAAAGGTAGCACGACAGACTCTGACTCTGTTTGTTGGGGTTCGAATCCCTA
>CAZHPU010000080.1:0-7058 GCA_964534435.1 uncultured Lachnospiraceae bacterium
GCTCCGAATTTTTTTAACGCATCGATAATTTTGCGGTCTCCTTGAAGACTTTCACGGTTAAGACCGCCGATTTCGATTTCCGCGTTGCCGATTGCCGCCGCAACAAGCCAGAACGCCGCCGCAGACCAGTCGCCCTCGACCGTGTAACTGTCGGACTCGGCTTTGTATCCGCCCTTGCCGACGCTGTAATGTCTGCCGCCGTTATATGACTTTACCGCTACGCCGAATCGGCGCAGAACGTCCGCCGTCATTTCGATGTAGTTTTCCGACTCGATATTGCCGACGATTTCGATTTCGCCGCCTTCATCAAGCAGCGGAAGCGCGAAAAGCAGCCCGCTTATAAACTGAGATGAAATACCGCCGTCTATTTCGTAATCTCCGCCTCCGATTTTGCCGCATAGGTCAATCGGAAGAAAATCGGAAGACAGCTTCAAACCGTGCTCGCGAAGCAGGGAAGTCAGCGGCTGCATCGGACGAAGGGGAAGCCGTCCGCTGCCGATAAATCTCGCACTCTCACCGAGCGCACCCGCAACAGGGAGCAGAAAACGCGCCGTCGAACCCGATTGACCGCAGTCGATGATTTTCGGCTCGATCTTAACTGACGAACTTTTTGAATCATTTGAAAAATAGGGCGTGACAGCATAACTCTCGCCGCGTTTTTCGATTTTCGCTCCGATTTGACTGAGAGCCCCGATTGTTGCCGCAATGTCATCGCACATTCCGAGCCGTTTTATCGTTACCTCTCTGTCGCAGAACGATGCGGCAATCAAAAGTCGGTGGCCGTATGATTTCGACGGAGGCGCCTCAACATATCCGCATAGCGTGCTCGGATGTATAACTATATCTCCCCGCATGAGACAGCCTCCTCAATTATCGGAAGAAGTGTATTTCTGTCAACGGCGAATTTTTTCATAACGCATTTTCCGATTTTTTCGGGAAGAATCAGGGTGATGCTGTTTCCCGACCGCTTTTTGTCGGATAATGCGGCATCGTAAAGCTCTTCGGCAGATATTCTGCATTTCGTGTCAAAGCCGTATGAAATAAGTATGTTATCGATTTCGCTGACCGTGTTTTCATCGCATATCGACAGATTGAAGGCGATTTTCGCGGCAAGCACCATTCCGACCGCAACCGCGGATCCGTGAGAGACGGTAAAATTGCTGTGAAGCTCTATCCCGTGACCGAGCGTATGACCGAAATTCAGAACGGCGCGTATTCCGACATCTCTTTCGTCGGCGTTTACAATATCGCGTTTGAGTTCAACCGATCGCGCTATGATTCTTTCAAGCTCTGATCTGTTCGATTTGTCGCCGCCTTTCAGACTTTCGAAGAAATCACGATCGAGAATAACTCCGTATTTGATGACCTCGGCAAATCCGTCCCGCCTTATGTCGGACGGAAGACTGTCGAGCAGATTCGGATCGCAGATTACGAGTGACGGCTGATAAAATGTACCCGCAAGATTTTTCCCTTCGGGCAGATTTACCGCGGTTTTGCCTCCGACCGATGAGTCGACTGCCGCAAGCAGGGTTGAAGGAATCTGAACAAATTTTATTCCGCGCAGATAAATCGAGGCTGCGAATCCGCAAAGATCGCCGACAACTCCTCCGCCGAGCGCGACAAGAATATCCGATCTCGTAAAATGCTCATCGGCAAGGAAACCGAGCAGCTCAAACAGCTTTTGAGGGGATTTTGACGATTCTCCGCTCGGTACGGTAAATTTGACGCTGTCGGCAAACCCGTCTTTCGACAGATTTTCGATTATTTCCGCGACGTACAGCCTGTCGACATTTTCGTCGGTAACAACGCAGATGCGCGCATTGTCGGCATTTGCGACATTTTCCCGAATAAGCGCTCCGACGCGGTTAAATAATTCACGACCGATGAGAATGTTGTATTTTTTTGATGCTTCTACGCTGACTTTTCTCATGACTATGTCCGTATCCTTTTCCGAAAGAGCCGATATTTTTCGGATTTTCAGCTCTCCGATTTTTCTTTTGCTACTCTTCCTTCATACAGAAGAGCCTCAAGCTTTTTTTCGTCGGATGTCTTTATGGCATCCGAATATTCTTTCAGATTTGCGATTATAAGATCGATTTCGGCAGACAGAAAGTCGCCGTTTTCGATAAACAGCTCGGTCCACATTTTTTCGTTCAGCCACGCGACACGCGTCAAATCCCTGAATGAGCCCGCACTGTATCCCTTGTGCTGCTGTGCTGACGGCGATTTTATATATGCCGATGAAACGACATGGGCAAGCTGAGATGTGTATGCGATCATTCGGTCATGATTTTCGGGATCGGTTGTGACGATGCGTTTAAGCCCAAGCGGTTTCAGCGATTCGGTAATCCGCTCGATTAGCAGAAAATCATGCTGATCCTTCGGTACAAGTATCATAGTTGCGTTTTGGAACATTGTCGCACGGCTGTATCTGAATCCCGAAAAGTGTGTGCCCGCCATCGGGTGACCGCCGACAAAAGTGAAACCGTATTTGTCGGCAAGCTCAAAGCATGCGGCGCAGATTTTGCGCTTTGTTCCGCATTCGTCTATTACGATTGTTTTTTTATCGATATACGGCGCGTTTTCGCCAAGCCAGCTTATAGACGCGTCGGGATAAAGCGAAAGATGAATAAATTCGCATTTTCCGATATTTTCGCGGTCAAGCGGTGCATCGATGACACCGGCGGCGATTGCCACTTCTTCGACTGTCTTTGTGCGGTTATAGGCATAAACCGTGTGACCTGCTTCCTTAAATGCTTTTGCGAGTGATCCGCCGATTAATCCGAGTCCTACTATTCCGATTGTCATCGTTTTTTTCCTTTCGATAAAATTTAATATAAAAAAACATCCGCAGCACTGTGCTGCGGATGTATTGTTATCCGTCAATCCACATTGAAAAAGCGGCAGCACAAAATTCTATTATTCCTCAAAAAAGAAATAATAGTAATATCCGTATGCCGCAAAAAAGATGTTCATGTGAATACTCCGTTGAATTTTTATTCATTCTAACATAAAGATATGCCTTTGTCAAGTAGCAAAGACAATTTTTAAGCCGAAAATCGTAAATGAAGTATGATTATGAGAAGTATGCCGTGTTGATTGTCACAATAAATCCGTCGGTATTGTTGCCCGAAATTCGGTAACATTCGGCTGTTCCGGTCACGGGGATCGTGGTCTCGTCGCCCGACGCGGGTACATAGTATATCATCCACGCGACACCGTCATGATCGGTAAATGTGATGAGATTTTCGATTGTATGCGATTTCAGCATTTTCAGATAATCTTCGAATTCGATGTCGTTGTCGTGCATATATGTCGCGTGAGGAATGCCGACAAATCTGAATGTCGAATATCTGTCCTCGCCGCTGACGCTCTTTGCCTCGCCGATATGAATAAATCCGAATCTGTATGAGTTTGAGATAAACCAATCGTAATAGTCGGATTTGTACTTGACATAGTTCAGCGGATAGAGCTTTTGATCTTTGTTGATTTCAAGATCCACGTAATATCCCGTGCAGTTGACACAGACATCTTCGGATGCGTCATAGTAGTACGCGTTTCTGAGCTGGACATCGGTATTTCCGCTTTCAACCGCGAATGCGCACATCATGTTGATAAATTCAACCGCCGCATCGCTGTTTAGAAACAGTTTGTTGTTTTTGAGAAGATACGCATTGCACTTCGGAACTTTCACAAATCCGTATGTGTCGGCAAGTTTTTGCGCGGACAGCTCGCTCATCTGCGTTCTGTCAATCAGCTGATTGTCCGATTTGTACTTGTTTGTCGAATTTATGAGAATAAGACTGCCTTGTCCGATGGCATTCGATGACATCTTAACCTCGCCTGCGGTCGGCTCCACTTTGCTGTAATGACGTGCGGTTGTCGTAACCTCTCCGTCGGTGTCGGGAGCGAGCGTTGTTATCGGGGATTTCGACTGCTCCGCGGTTGTTGTCGACGGAATGACGGTGGTTGTCGGCACGTCGGTCGATGTGCTCGGAGAAATCGGCGTACGCGTGGTAACCGCCTTTTTAACGGTTGTTGTGATAGCGGCTGTCGTTCCGATAGGCTCCGAACCGCCCTTTGCGAGCATAAGAGTAACTATTATAATAAGCGCAACAAGTACAATCATAAGCAAGGCGGCAAAAACTATCGGAGCCGATTTCGGTTTGTATATGTTGCTGTCCTTTCCGTTTGGCATAATAAAAGTTTCCTTTCTTTGTCTTTGTAAAAGAGGTATCTTTCAATAATTCCATTATATCCGATTTTTATAAACTTTTCAAGTATAAACTGCAAATAAAATAGATTTGTGATGCCGTTAAAATTCCGTTTGGTATTTTTTCACAATTTGCCGGAAAAGATTGACATATCGGTTAATAATCGGTATAATGAAACGGGGCGGATGTGTATCATCGGTTCCGCCCGAAACATTTTAAGAGTTATTCATATCTGACAAGGAGATAATGACATTATGACATTCAGAAAGAAAATCGCATTGCTGCTTGCCGCGGCAATATTCTGCAGCTCGCCCGTAATGCTTGTATCATGCGGAGGTACCGAAGAATCGGAGGAAGCCGAGAAAAAGGATACCGAATCGAAAGTGAAATATTCGGAAGCGAAAGCGCTGATGAGCGACGGTAAATACGAAGAAGCGATTTCCGCGTTTGAGGAGCTTGACGGATATAAGGACAGCGAAGACAAAATCGACGAATGTCGGGATGCCATAAAAGATCGGGACTATGAAGAAGCCTCCGAACTTATGAAGGACGGAAAATACGAAGAGGCGATAACCGCATTTGAGGCACTTGACGGACATAAGGACAGCAAGAGCAAAATCGCCGAATGCGAAGAGGCCATCAAGGAAAAAGAACAGCAGGAAAAAATCAAGCAGGAAAAAGAAAAAGAAGAAAAGTTACAATCATATCTCGACACAACCGTGAATTTCGCCGCAGCCGTGCTGAATGATGCCGTTTTGCTTGAAACAATCGGAAACGAACTCAAGGCCGAGTGGTATGCGTTTATTTGGGAATCCAAATACAGTGAAATCGATGATGTAACCGAGGCAGTGGCAGAAAGTCAAAAAGAAAACATTGAGTCGGTAATGTCGAACAAGTCGAATATTGACAGTATGTGGGCAAGCCTTATGACCGTACCCGAAGACTGCGAACTCGAAAGCATAAAATCGTCGGTTGACGAACTGTATGACGCGTATATGGATATGTATAACTGCGTTTTGAACGGAGGACTGAACTATGAGCAATATACCGAGAAGTTCACCGACAGTGACAACAATGTCGTAAAAGCGATAACCAAGCTCGCAAATCTGGTAGATGTTTACAAAACAAACCATCCCTACAAATACATAGGCGATGATGTCGCCGTTTGACGGCGTTCTGCCGTAAAGGAAGCACCTCCCGAAAAACAGTAATGTTTTTCGGGAGGTGTCTTTATGCGTTTTTATCCGCGTGTTTTTCCTTTTGCCGATTTGTCGCCGTCTTCACGATCGTCATCGTCGTCATCACGGCGGTCTTTTTGATTTTTATCGTCATCATCATCTTCATCGGGAAGAGGATTTACTTTGATTTTTATTTCGGATGCGCGTTTGCCGTCGGTTTCGAGTATCTCGACCGAGAGATTCTCATAATCGAACTTGTCTCCGATTTCGGGTATTTTTCCGAGATTGTCGAGAACCCAGCCGTTGACCGTGGCGTTTTCTTCAAGTACTTCGTCCGAGAAATCGTGTATGTCCGAAAGATCGTTCATCGGCGCACTGCCGTTGACGAGATAGGTGTCGTCGGATACGGCTTTGATATTTTCGATAATCTCGTCATGTTCGTCCCAAATTTCGCCGACAAGACCTTCGAGGACATCCTCCATTGTGACGATTCCGGCCGTTCCGCCGTATTCATCGACAACAATCGCCATATGCGATTTTTCCTCTTGGAATTTGCGAAGCAGCTTTGAGATTTTCATGCTTTCGGTAATAAACATAACCTTGTTTATTACCGGTTTGAAATCGCGCTCTCCGTCCGAAATGAGTCGGTAGAAGTCCTTTTCGTGTATAACGCCGATTATGTTGTCGATTGTCTCGCTGTAAACCGGCAGACGCGAAAAGCCGCTTGTACGGAAAAGTTCACTTATTTCACTTATCGGCATATCGTCCGAAACCGCAATAATATCGATTCGCGGTGTGAGAACACTTGAAACTTCGAGATCGGTGAACTCGATTGCATTCTTGATGAGATTGCCCTCGTGCTCGTCCATGTCGCCTTCATTCTGCGCTTCTTCGACCATTGTGATGATTTCATCCTCGATGACCGACTCCGAATCGTCTTTTCTCTTAAAGAGCTTTGAAATGAATTTCTTCCAAAGCGAGAAAAATGCGGTCAGAGGGGTAAAAACAATCATCATAAAGCGGACGATGTCAACAACCTTCAAGGTGTAGCTGTCGGCAAAGTCCTTGCCGAGAAATTTAGGTGAAATCTCGCCGAACATCAGAATGATAACAGTCATAACGGCGGTTGAAACCGTCGCCGCAAGACTTGCGTTTCCCTTGATGAAGGATGTGAACAAGAGAGTTGAAATTGTCGATGCCGTGATGTTTACGATATTGTTTCCGACAAGTATGGTCGAAAGAAATTTCTCGTAATTGTCCTCAACCCACATCACCGACTTGGCCTTCTTGTTGCCGTCCTGTGCAAGTGTTTTCATGCGTGTTTTGTTGAAGCTTGTAAAAGCCGTTTCGGTTCCTGAGAAAAAAGCGGATAGCAGCACCAGAACAATCAGCGCCACTATCTGCATACTACCGGCAGGATCCATAAATGAAAATCATCTCCTCGTATAACAGAAAATAAATATAGATTTTTAATTGCCGCTTTGTTTTGTAAAGCTTATAAAAGCAATTTTATAAATTATAGCATATAAATTTACAAAAAGCAAGCCCTTTTTTACTTTTTGCGGTTGATATAGAGAAAATCGGACGGCAACCGATGCCGCCCGACTCTCATATCAAATAACCGAAAAATTATTTTTTCGTTTTTTCCGCTTTTTTCGGTTTGCGT
>CAZHPU010000081.1:0-7003 GCA_964534435.1 uncultured Lachnospiraceae bacterium
ACGTCGATTCTTCCGTATTTGTCCATGACATAGTCGAGAAGCGACTTTCTGTCGGAAGACTTTGCAATATCGCATCTTATATAATCGAAGGGAAAATCGCTTCCCGCCGATTCCGCGGTACCGCAGGTTACAACCGTATATCCGGCACCTCCGAGCGCATTTGCTATACCGAGACCGATTCCCTTTCTCGCGCCCGTTACAACCGCCGTTTTTTTCGCATTTTCCACTTATATGACCGCCTTTCCCCGTCTGTATCTTTTATTTTTTTATCGATTTATATATCGGCAGATATGTTCCGCTGTCGCGCACGACACAGCCCGCCTGCCTGTCGCCTCTCATAAGTTCGGTGCATTTTCCGCAGGTGATGCAGGATTTTCTTTCGTCAAAACAGCCGTTTAGAATATCTCTCGCGAATTCGGGATAGGCAAACGCCATTCTTCCGAATCCCGCGAGCGTGCATATTCCGCTTTTTATCGCTCCTGCCGCGAGCATGGGCGAAAACTGTCTTAAATATGTGAATGCCGAGCCGACAACGGCCATATCGGTATGCCGTTTCTGTACCGCTTCAACGCATTTCATCATGCGTGCCACCCCTTCGAGCGGATGTTCGGGCGGAACATATCCGCCGTTGTCGTACGGTCTGTTTACGTGCGGATTGAAATACGGATTGCCTATCGTAACGTCGAAAAGCCCGAACCCGTATTTGTCGTGGAGAATATCGACAATTTTGAGCGGCTCGGCAAGGTCGGGCTCGCTTCCGCCGTTTTTGTCCGCGCCGATTCCCCACGGATATTCATAGCCGTCATAAACATTCATTCGCGAGGTTATTATAAAATCGCCTCCGACGGCGGCTCTTGCCGATTCTATGCTGTTGAAATAAAACCTTGTTCTGTTTTCAAAGCATCCGCCGTATTCGCCTTTGCGCTCGTATGCGGTCATCAGTTCGTTGTTAAGATAGCCGTGACAGTTTTTCACATCGATTCCGTCAAATCCGGCGGCTTTCGCGAGTTCTGCGGCTCTGCCGTATGCTTCTTCGACCTTTTTTATCTCATCATCCGATATTATTCGGTCGTCGGAAAGCGGTCTGTCCTTTTCGAATATCTCTTTGTGCTGAGCGATAAGCGGCTCGGGAGCCATGCTGTTCGGCCTTGACTGCCTGCCCGAATGGGTTGCCTGCATTATAAGAAGCGGCTCGAAACCGTAGAGTGCCATCGTTTTCTCTTTGATATGCTCGACTGTCTCCGCAAATGTGTCAAATGATTTGTCGTTTATCCAGAGCTGTCTCGGATTTGCTCTGCCGCTGTGAACAACGGCAACCGCCTCAAACCATATCGTGCCTGCGCCGCTTGACGCGAATCTGTCGTATCTGCGCTTCGTGAGTTCGCCGAGCGCGCCTGTTTTTTCGATTCCGTCACAGCCTTCCATCGGCTGTATAAGCAGTCTGTTTGCGACGTGTCTGCCCTGTATGTCGACAGCCTGCCCCAAAATTTCGGTATCTTCCGAAAGCGGAAGCTCGATGCCGAGCCTTTCACACTCTTTTTTTAAGTCATCAACAGATTTGTAACCGAATTTTCTGTGTTCCATAAAATACACCCCGATATTTATCCGCAAAATCAACTTCTCATATAATTATTATATACCGAAAAAATCGGATGTCAAGCGGTAAAAGCCGTGTTGAAACACGGCTTTTCGCTTTTTATATTGACATAAACCATAAAAAATGTTATAATCCGAAAAGATTATAATGACAATGTTAAGGAGTAACTTTCGATGAAAAAAAGACTGTTTGCTTTTCTGCTTTCAAATCTGATGCTGATTCCGCTGGGATTAACCGCATGCGCGCCTGCCGTACAGAGCGGGACAACCGCCGAAACGGACGGCAGTAAAGAAAGTGCACCGAGCACCGAGCAAACCGCGGCATCAACATCCGCCGTTACCGCCGAAGAGCCGAAGAAAGCTGTATCTCTTGAGGGCAAAACCATAGTATGGCTCGGTTCGTCGGTTACCTACGGCCACGCAAACAACGGAACCTCGATGGCGGAGTATCTCGCTCATTCAACCGGGTGCATAAGTGCGAAATACGCGGTATCCGGCACAACTCTTGTCGATAACGGCGACAATTCGTATATCGCGCGTATGAAAAAAATACCCTCCGATCAGAAATGCGATTATTTTATCTGTCAGCTTTCGACAAATGATGCGACAAAAAAGCTGCCGCTCGGCAAGGTCGGCGACTCGTTCGATATCGATTCGTTTGACACGTCGACAATCTGCGGAGCGATTGAATATATAATCGCCTACGCGAAAGACAGATTCGACTGCCCGATTGCCTTCTATACAAATCCGAAATACGACAGTGCCGAATACAGACGAATGGTCAACGCGATGCTTAAAATTAAAGAGAAATGGGGTATAAATGTTCTCGATCTTTGGAATGACGATGAACTTTCGGCAATGACCGAAAGCGAGAGAACCGCCTTTTTGAAGAAATATATGGCGGACAGCATACATCCGAACGCAATGGGCTATAAACGCTGGCTCACTCCGATTTTCAAAGAGTTTATCGAAAATACAATAGAATAATAAAATCCGAAAATCG
The DNA here is from genome assembly GCA_964534435.1 of uncultured Lachnospiraceae bacterium. Classification (GTDB taxonomy): domain Bacteria; phylum Bacillota; class Clostridia; order Oscillospirales; family CAG-272; genus CAKSQF01. The sequence continues at coordinate 2,600 of CAZHPU010000081.1, forward strand.
GCAATATCTTGTCCGATTTGAAATATCACCGAATAAAAACTTCCGCAGACCGGCAACAATGCCCGTCTGCGGAAGTTTTTTTGAAAATTCTGTCACATTTTGCACAATAATCCGTCTTATATATTGAAAGCGAAAAATGAGGCACAAAAGTCATTTACGGAAAGATTTATACGCGGGATATTGACATTGTGAACAGAATATGGTAAAGTTAAGATAATAAACGAGATAATATTTTATTTTAATATTTAAGAAAGGAACTTCCGAAATGAAGACAATAAAAAAGACTATACTTTGTCTGCTGCTTGCATCGGTTATTTTCTGCGAATTATTCCCCGTGAATGTCTATGCTGTTGAACCTGTCACCGAGAATGTCATTTCGACAGGGGATATATCGGCATGTGCATCGGAAGAGCTTCCCGATGATACAACTTATTTGAACTCGCAAAAGGCAGATACATAGGGATAACGAGGTAATCATATGGACGTTTGCAAAAAGATCTGTGTGATTTTACTTTCAATCACGACGGCTTTTTCTGTTTGGGGCTGTCAAAAAAGCGTATCCGAAACAGAAAAGATAACAAGCAAAAAAATCGGCCATGTAACACCGACTACATTTGCGACAGACTCACTGGGCTTTCGAAAATACACGCTTGACAAGTCCGATATAGGATTATACATTGAAAAGGTAATTAACTCGGATGAATATGTTTCTACTCCGAAACTTTCGGATATCAAATTTACCGAATATCCCGAGGAAGAATTTCTTTTTAATAATCACTGCTTTGTGATTAACAGAGATATGGACTGTTTTTTGATTTCCAATATATGCAACAATAATCTTAATGCGTATTTGCGTAATTATCCTCCTCAAGCGGTCAGAACAATAGACAATAACGGGCAGAAATCCATGTATTTTGTTTATGAAACAGACGGCGGAACTCGTGTGTATGTGTTTTTCTTTGAGTCGGATAATTATTATTGTTCAAGGGGATATCCGATTATAGTTAAAAAGTCATTAAGTATGTCGGATTTTTCGAATTTGACCGTTAAAGATACCATGAAGGATGTTGAAGAAATCGATCCGATAACTCCGTTGTTCAGACGATGTTATGACGAGCTGAATGACGAGCAGATTGAAAGTTTATATATAAAGGGTAGGGAACGCATTTCTACCGTACATCTTCTGAAAGACGGAATTATCAGAATCAATTATGACAGAGACTCATCCGGGGAGTACATTATAAATCAAATAATCAGATCGGATGATTTTATTATCTCCGGAATTTACGGGGGAATTTTCGGAGGCCCGTGCTACCGCATATATGCAGACGATTACATTGAGTAGTGCGATTTTTTTGCAGAAAAGAGAGCATAAACGAATGAAAGGCGGGATACAGATGAAAAAAATTACAAAGAGACTTCTTTATGTGCCGATTGTCATTTTTATTATTGTCTGGCAGCTCTTTATATGCTCTGTCATCGCAGGCCTCGCAGTACTGTACATTCCGAAGATTCAAAATAATATTGTTCTCGGAATTCTTATGAATAAATTTACGGATACTGTCTCGGAGCAGGCCGATATAGTCGAGTCAAAGGGCATTTACGGAAAACTGAACGGAAACGGCAACGGAATTAATTTTTTCGGAGCTGCGCTTGTTCGCAAATCGTCAATCAAGGATATTGATTCGCTTGTTGAAAATCTGAAAGACGAATTTGAAGTTGCGGAATATTGTGAGCAAAAGGGGCAGGATGTTTCATCGGTTTACCTTGAACACGGAAAAATCACATTTGATACCGATATAGAAGACAGCTCGGAATATATAACGATTATTTTTTACAACAGCAGTGATCCGCACAGCAATTTAACAGATATAGCGGGACATTGATTCTCGTCAAAAACACAGTACCCACTCGGCTTTTGCCGCGTGGGTACTGTGTTTCGTATTTTGCACGGTTTTATTTTACATAGACTCTCGGAACACGCGACGAAATATCGCAAAGTATCTCGTATGATATTGTTCCGCAGATTTTTGCCATGTCTTCGGCATCAAACCCTTCTCCGAGAAGGGTAACCTCGTCGCCGTCGGATGCATTTATATCGGTAACATCAACCATAAACATATCCATGCAGACTCTCCCGACTACCGGAGCGGTCTGCCCGCCTATTATTACTTTTCCTTTGTTTGAGAGCGCGCGTGAATATCCGTCGGCATAACCTACGGGGATTGTGGCGATTCTGCGTCTGCCGGTCGCGACGTATGTTCTGCCGTAGCCTATGCTGTCGCCTGCTTCAATCTCTTTTATATGCACGATTCGGCTTTTCCATGTGAGCGCGGGAAGAAGTTTTACATCATTGCGCACTTCGTCGGACGGAAGATAGCCGTACATTGCGATTCCGACACGCATTTCGGTTTTGGCGGTATAGGGCATTTCGAGAACGGCGGCCGAATTTGCGCAGGTAATGTTCGAAAATGTCGCTCCGCCTGCCGCGCAGGCATCTATAAATTTGTTGAAGCGGTCATACTGAAGCATCGCAAAACTCTTGTCGGCGCTGTCCGCGGTTGCGAAATGCATAAACAGTCCGTAAAGTTCAAGTCCTTTGAGCTTTGCGATTCGGCAGACGGCATCGCTGCCATCTTTTCCGTATCCGAAGCCGATTCTTCCCATTCCCGTGTCGACTTTGATGTTGATTTTGGCAACTTTCCCCATCGAAAGCGCAACTTCCGACAGCTTCTCGGCATCCGATTCCTTATAAATCGCAGGGATAATATCGTTTTCAATCAGCGTTTCATATGATGACGGATGAGCGTAGCCGAGTATGTAGATCGGTGTTTCGAATCCGCAGGTTTTAAGTTCGATTGCCTCGTCAACCGTTGCAACCGCAAACGCATCGACAAGATCGTGAATGATTCCCGCGGCACGAACCGCACCGTGACCGTATGCGTTTGCTTTGACAACTCCGACAGGTTTCACACCTTCGGGTATAAGCTTCATGCAGGTAAGCAGATTTTTCCTGATGTTCGTCAGATTTACCTGCGCATAAGTTCGGTAGAGCGTATATTCTTCCATATTTATACCTTTCTTATTAAGAGCCGAAAGCCTTTCCCAATATTTAATCGAATGTCTGCCTTAATGTCATACATCAAGTGAGACAAGCTCGCCGACAAGCAGCCCGGTCGCATCGTCATAGTCGGTGATTTTCACGAGTCCCGTTCTGCCATGCAGATCGGCATCCGATTTTGCCGACACCTCTATAAATGAAGCGGTATGACCTTTCAGCTTGCCGTCATAACTTCGTTCAAACAAAACCGATACGCAGTCGCCTATCATTCCCGTGCAGATTTTTTTTCGCGACTTGTCACGGATTTCTTCAAGTTCATGCAGACGCTTTGATTTTACCGATTCCCCGATTTGCCCGTCCATATCGTAGGCAGGAGTGTTCGGACGCCTTGAAAACGGAAAAATATGATTGTAAATCAGTCCGAGCTCGGCAATAAAAGATTTTGTCTGCTCGAAATCTTCATCGCTTTCGCCCGGGAATCCGACAATCGTATCGGCGGTGAATTCGGCATCATGAAAAATTTTTCTGATGTGTTCGACATTGCGTTTTATCATTGCGGTATTGTATCTGCGCCGCATTGCGGCAAGCGTTTTGTCGCATCCGCTTTGCAGCGAAAGATGAAAATGATGACAGAGCTTCGATGCGTCTTTCAGCCTGTCGGTAAACGCAGGGGTGAGCAGCGAAGGATCAAGCGAACTGAGCCGTACACGGTCAAGCCCGTCAATATCTTCGAGCGAAAGAATCAGATCGGCAAGATCGGGCTTCTTCTCGGACAGACCGCCGTAAAAATCCTTGCCCCAAGCCGAAATTTCTATGCCGGTGAGCACAACCTCGCGATAGCCCGATTTTGCAAGCGCGGCAATTTCCGAATGAACGTCGGCAGCCGATTTTGAGCGGACGGGACCGCGTGCGTCTTTGATTGTGCAGTAGGCGCATTTTGAGTCACAGCCGTCCTCGACTTTAACATATGCGCGGGTACGTTCGCTGTGTTTTATAACCGACGGCTCAAATTTCGCTTTTTCGAGAGGCGGTACATTTGCCCCGACGGTACGTTTGCCCGATGATGCATATAAAAGTGCGGCATTGACGGCTTCTTTCTTCGCGAAATTGCCGCAGACATACGATACACCGTCGATTTTGAGAATTTCCTCCGCGCGAAGCTGGGCGTAGCATCCTGTAACGATAACATATGTGTTCGGATTTTCGTTAATCATCCGACGTATAAGCTGACGGGCTTTCCGCTCCGATTCGGCGGTGACGGCGCAGCTGTTGATTATGCAGATGTCGGCGGTGCGGGCCGAACGGCTTTCGTCGGCACCGTCCGGGTCATCGGCGGCGTTCCC
>CAZHPU010000082.1:0-6911 GCA_964534435.1 uncultured Lachnospiraceae bacterium
GATGCGGCAGAAATTCCCGCGGTGATTCTGACGCCGAATATGATGAACAGCTATGTTCATCCCGATACGCTCCCCTCGGTCAGCGGATATGCCGCGGTTACCGCCGAATACCAGAAGAGCGGACGAATGGATGCGTTTGTCGACGCCGAGAGAGAGATTGCCGCAAAACGCAATATTCCGCTCGCCGATACCTACCGCCGCTGGAAAGAGCTTGAAGCTGCGGGAGAGGATACGACTCTGCTTCTGGCAAATTATATCAATCATCCCACACGAAAGATGCATCGGCTTTTCGTCGACGCGCTTGTCGAAATGTTCGAAAAGCAGTAAACATAACAAAAAAATCCGACAGCGGTATGCTGTCGGATTTTTTGTGTTGATTTTATTCTACCGTAACCGATTTCGCGAGATTACGGGGTTTGTCGACATCGAAACCGCGAATCTTCGCGCATTCGCAGGCTATCATCTGCATAAGCACAATCGCGCCGAACGGGGCATAAAGTGCGTTCGATTCGGGGATAATCAGTGCTTCGTCGGCAAGCTCGATCAGCTTCTCGTTCGCGCTTGACGTAATCGCGATTATGCGCGCACCGCGGCATTTTACCTCTGCGGCGGCTACCGCCATTTTATCGTAAAGGAGCGGCTGTGTCGCAAGCACCATTACGGGTGTGTCATGTTCGATAAGCGCAATCGAGCCGTGTTTCAGCTCGCCTGCGGCGTATGTTTCGGAATGTATGTACGAAATTTCTTTCAGTTTGAGCGAGCCTTCGAGGGCGGCGTACCAGTCGAGTCCGCGTCCGAGATAGAATACATCGTGAACATCGCGCAGACTTTCGGCAATCTGTTTTGCGCGCGGCAGATCGGGAAGAACGCTCTCAATCAGCGCGGGCACGGCGGTTATTTCGTGGAGAAGCTCGCCGAGAGCCTTTTCTTCGATAACGCCTTTTGTATATCCGAAATGAAGAGCGAGAGATGCCATGATTCCGAGCTGTGCGGTAAATGCTTTTGTGGTTGCGACCGCGATTTCGGGACCCGCCTCGGTGAAGATGACATAGTCTGCCTCTCTCGCGATTGTCGAGCCGCGTACGTTTACCACGGCAAGCGTGCGCGCGCCTTTTTCTTTCGCGATTCTGAGAGCGGCGAGAGTGTCGGCGGTTTCACCCGACTGGCTGATGACGATGAAAAGTGTGTTCTTGTCTACGAGAACTTCGCGTGAGCGGAATTCGGATGCAATTTCGACCTCAACCGGGATTTTCGCAAGCGATTCGAGATAATATTTGCCGCAAAGTCCGACATGATATGCCGAGCCGCAGGCGCTGATGAATATTTTTCCGAGATTATTGAGATAGACGCCGTCGAAATTGTTGATTTCGGGGAAGTCGATTCTGCCGTTTCTGATACGTCTTACCACCGTTTCGGAGAATACGGCGGGCTGTTCGGCGATTTCCTTCTCCATAAACGAGTCGTAGCTGCCTTTTCCGACCTGCTCGGCGCGTACCGCGAGCGGAAGGAACGGGCGGTTTACTTCATGAAGGGCACGGTCGTAGATTTTCACGCTGTCCGCGCTGATTTCGGCAATGTCGCCGTTTTTGATAAATGCCGCTTCGTCGCATTTTCCCGCAAGCGCTATGGCATCGGATGCGGCAAGTCCCGGACTTACGAGCAGGGGAGAGTCCCATCTTGCGACATAAAGTCTGTCGGGATAGTCGGCGAACAGAATCGCAAAGGCGTACGAGCCCTTGATTTCGGCGCAGGATGCCGCAATCGCGTCAAGCGGATTTCCGTTGTAGTGCGAGTGAATAAGGAAAACCGCGGCTTCGGTGTCGGTCTGCGATTTGAAATTGTAGCCTTTCGCAATGAGTTTTCCTTTGATTTCGGCAAAATTTTCAATAATTCCGTTGTGAACGAGCGCGATGCGCCCGTCGGGTGAGCTGTGAGGGTGAGCGTTTTCCACCGACGGCTGACCGTGCGTTGCCCATCTTGTATGGCCTATTCCGCAGCCGCCGTCAAGCAGACCGTCGCCTGCCGTGAGTGCCGCGAGTTCGGACAGTCTGCCCTTAGCGCGGCGAATTTCTATTTCGCCCGAATGTATAACCGCAACTCCGGCGCTGTCGTATCCTCTGTATTCGAGCTTGGCAAGCCCGTCAAGAAGTATGGGAAGCGCTTTTTTCGGGCCGGTATATCCGATTATTCCGCACATTGTTGATTACCTCCGTAAATTTGTTCCGCAGTCTGATTTTCGCTATCCGCGTCAGGCATCGGCGATGGCTTTCGCCGCTTTTTCGCAAGCCGATACGCAGACATTCTCATCGCTTGCCTCGACCATAACGCGAATCAGCGGTTCTGTGCCGCTCGGACGGACGAGTATGCGTCCGTTGTCGCCGAGCATTTTGCCGATTTCGTCAATCGTCTCTTTGACATTTGCGTCGGCAAGCGCCTTTTCTCTGTCGTTGACTTTTACATTTATGAGATGCTGTGGATAGATTACAAGCGGCTCGCAGAGTTCGTGAAGCGAGAGTTTTTTCTCGAGCATGACCTCCATTACCATAATCGATGTGAGAATTCCGTCGCCCGTTGTGGCATAGGAGGAGAAGATTATATGTCCCGACTGCTCGCCGCCGAGACGGTAGTCGTTTTCTTTCATGCACTCGTAAACGAATCGGTCGCCGACTTTCGTCTTTTCGTATCCGATTCCGAGCTTGTCGAACGCCTTGTAGAGTCCGAGATTACTCATGATTGTGGTTACCACCTTGCCGCCGGCAAGCTTTCCGCAGTCTCTCATATATCTGCCGCAGATGTAGAGTATATGGTCGCCGGTTACGACATTTCCTTTTTCGTCAACCGCAAGATAGCGGTCGGCGTCGCCGTCAAAGGCGAATCCCGCATCGAGACCTTTTTCGACGACGAGTTTTTTCAGCGCGTCGATATGGGTTGATCCGCAGTCTTTGTTGATGTTTGTGCCGTCGGGCTCGTTTCCGATGACATATGTAGTTGCGCCGAGCGCGTTGAAAACGCTTTGCGCGATCATCCAGGAGGATCCGTTTGCCGCGTCAAGACCGATTTTTTTGCCGCGGTAGGAGCGTGTCGCGAGCGAGATAAGATAGCCGATGTATCTGTTTCTGCCTGCCGAATAGTCGATGTCGACTCCGATTTTGTCGCGTGTGGCAAGCGGCGGATCGGGCAGCTTGCCGTCGAGATAGTCCTCGATTCTGTCGGTTATTTCATCGCCCATTTTTTCTCCTTCGGGCGAAATCAGTTTGATGCCGTTGTCGTAATAGGGATTGTGGCTTGCCGATATCATGATTCCGCAGTCGAATTTTTCGGTGCGGACGACATAGGCAACGCTCGGTGTTGTCGTTACGTGAAGCAGATAGGCATCGGCGCCCGATGCGGTGAGTCCCGCCGCCAGAGCGTATTCGAGCATATAGCTTGATCTTCGTGTGTCCTTGCCGATTACGACACGTGCCTTTTCTTCTCCGTTTCCGATGTATGCGCCGAGATAGCGCCCGATTTTATAGGCATGAAGGGCGGTGAGCTCTTTGTTCGCCTCGCCGCGAAACCCGTCTGTTCCGAAATAATGTCCCATTTTGTGCTTCCTTTCTTTTGGCTCTTGCCGTGTTCGGCAACTATATGAAAATCCGCTCCCGAATTTTTTTCGGGCGCACCCGATTTCAACTTTTTCGATTAGAAGTATATTCTATCATTTTCAGAGCCGATTGTCAATCGAAACGGAAATTTTTACAAATTTTATTGCATTGATACAACAGATGTGAGACCGAAATGCAAAAAGGTACAGAAAAAAGTGATTGAGCTTCGGCAGAATGGTTTTACCGCAAACAAAACAGCCGGGAAGGGCTCAATCACAATGAAAGATTATACCGCAAACAAACGCTGCCGTCACACGAAATTGCGGCAAAATAATACATCCGATATGATTGGCATCAAGCGGCAAACGGATATGAAATTCGTTTTGAAGGTATGCTGTGTCGGCAAAGACGGTATGTACTTCTGCCGATGCACCGTGCTTATTGACTGATGTACATTATTGTCGGTTAGTTACTTGCATCGGTATTGTCAGTCAAGCAGCCCGGCAAGCCTAAGCACGGCTTTTTCGATTGCCCACGCGGTATTCTCACCGGCGGAGTTTGTCTCTTCATAATGATTTTCACCGTTGCCGTCGCGCGGCGGAGTTGTGAGATATGGGGCGTTTTCATCCAATAGAAAATCGGACGGCGGAACAATGTAGCCTATTTCATCATCGCAAAGTCCTATAACCAGCAAATCGTCACCCAGAATGTCGGTAAGCGGTACGGGATCCTCTTTATCTTTATTGACCGGCACAAACGTCGGATCGGTGCCGTAAACCAACTCGGGAAATATTTCACCGGGCAGAAGCAGGATTTTTTTATCCCCTATTCTGAGCAGTGAAACAGTGGTTTGTATATTCACATTACCGAACATTGACGTTACTTTGTTTTCGAGCACTCCCAAAAACTTCATGCCGCGAAAGAGAGTATTATCACATGAGACATTTACCTTTTCGGTATATATTGATATTGTACTGTCAAGAGGTGTTTCGGTATCGTTCGACAGTATACGTTCCGCAATTTTCTCCCCGGTTAATCGGCAGTTTTCCATTGAATCTTCGGCGAGTGTAACGGTTCGCAATAACCCTCCGATAGCACCCGGAAAATACAGAGCCCTTCCACCCGTTTTCTCTGAAATTGTTTTAGCGATGTATGCCGGAAAATCCGCACTGATTTCGGTATTTTCACCGCCGAGAGATTCTGCGTGTGAAGGGAACAGAATCAAGCGTGTATCAACACTTCCGTCATTCGGCGCAAAACGGAATACATATGCGTTTCCGTCATAAACTATCGGTTTACGGGTATCCTCAATCATGTCCGTGCAGTCAACAGACGAAAAATAGAATTTTCCGCCGCGCATGTCATCATAAGCGGTTCGTCCTGCCGCCGCAGCTGCTTTTTTCAATGATTCCATATCATGCTTGTTCTTTCCGTCGATGCCGGTCAATCCCCAAAGTCCCAGCGTATCGGTGCCTGCGTGATTGTGGGTAGAGACAATGTGAATCTCCGCATGCTCGGGCAGCTCATTAAGAATGCAGTCACGCAAATCATCCACTGTCCCCGATGCCAATGCTATACAGTCCACGGAAAGCAGCATATACAATTTATTTCCCTGTCGAATGCTGACAGCCTTTACTCTCGGCAGGTCGGCAATTCCGTCTGCGGCAAGTCCGCTCTTAAATCCCGCGACATATCTTGTCTCGGTTTCATCAAGGATAATTTCGGCTTCTCCCTCTCCGAGCAAAAGCATATCATCCTCCTGTATTTCTTGTACTTCACACCCTATTAAAGAAGTCGGAACAAGAGTACATAAAAGCAGTACCGTAAGCCATCGTCTGAGCATAACAAACCTCCCCGGTGAATATGTCGGGTTATCGATAAACATTTAGTCAGAGTTTTCATTTGCATAAATAATGTAAAATATGATTTCAGAGAATTCCGCTGTTTATAATCTGTATGACAACTTGCGCGGCAATGTACATTGGGATTGAATTAACCTTCATTGTACACACTATGACAGCATACCAAATCGGCTGAAAGAAAATTAAAGCCGCAATTCTTAACACTGTGGTTTTAACGCATACATTATGCCATAACAGATAATCGAGAATAAGAAAAATTATTCCGAACAACAGTGACGGCATATATTCGGCGTCCGAAAGCTGAGCGAAAACAGAAGAAAACGGGTCCGGCAATACTTTCATAAGATTTATTATCGTATATACCGCGAGAAAAAACAGCAGAGCAAAAGAAACAACGGAGGCGGTCAGAGAAATTATTACCCGAATTACTGATTTTTTCATGTTCTTCACCATATATTACTGCCTTGTATTTTACGTTTATTATAATTGCGGCATACGGTTGATAGGGCGTCAAGCGATAGTTATACTCACTTTTCACTCAGCAGCTCGTTTATTGCCGCCTCGCAGTCGCGGGCGGAGATTTTGCAGCTTTCATAAAGCGTTTTTCCCGCCTCCGACGGCGCGAAGCTGTCTTTTATCGCGAGAATGCGTGTTTTTTTGCCGAAATTTTCGGAGCGCGACCTGATAATATCCGACAGAATCATCGATACCGAGCCGTTGTAGACGCCCTCTTCGAGAAATACCGTCGGAATATCGGCACCGTTTACGGCGCGTATAATGTAGTCGGCGGCATCGTCAAGCGGTTTCAGCTGTTCGAGAATTATTATGCCGACCTTGATTTTCTTTTCCGAAAATGTCGGCGAGTCGGCGCATTTTACCGCCTCGTCGGTTATTTTTCCGAATGTTACAATGAGTGCGTCAATCTTTTCCCCGATTTCGAAATCGGAGCGCACGCCGAATTTTCCGTGAGAGAATCTCTCTCTCAGTTTGCCGTTTTCGGCGCATCCCGGGTATCTTATGAATGTCGGAAGGGGCGATTTTGCCGATTTGTCCATACATTCGCGGAGTGAGAGACAGTCAAACGGCGCGAATACGGTTATGTCGGGAATTTCGGACAGAAAGGCGGCATCGAAAATGCCGTGATGAGTCTGTCCGTCGCGCTCGGAAAGATTCGCTCTGTCGATGCAGACGGTGACGGGCAGCTTTTGCAGGGCAATGTCGTGGATTATGTTGTCGAATCCGCGTTGGAGGAAGGTCGAATAGACGGCGAAAAAAGGATGCATTCCGCCTGCGGCAAGTCCTGCGGCGAAAACGAGAGCGTGTTCTTCGGCTATGCCGACATCGAAAAAGCGGTCGGGATATTTTTTTGCAAATTCGGCAAGTCCGCATCCGTCGGTCATTGCCGCCGTTATCGCGACGATTCTGTCATCATCTGCCGCCATTTCACAGAGATGTTCTCCCATAT
>CAZHPU010000083.1:0-6870 GCA_964534435.1 uncultured Lachnospiraceae bacterium
GGACGTTGTAGCAGGTGTTCGTACACCTATGCACATTTCCGAAATGGAACAGAAGTTCCCAGAAGCATTCAAGCAGTTCAATCAGGTATGCAAGACACTTGAAGAACATTACAGAGATATGCAAGATATGGAATTTACCGTTGAACACGGCAAGCTTTATATGCTTCAGACTCGTAACGGTAAGAGAACCGCTCAGGCAGCTCTTAAAATCGCATGCGATCTTGTTGATGAGGGCATGAGAACAGAAGAAGAAGCAGTTCTTATGATTGATCCTCGTAACCTTGATACACTGCTTCATCCTCAGTTCGATGCAAAGGCTCTCAAAGCAGCTAACCCTGTCGGAAAAGGCCTCGGTGCATCTCCCGGTGCTGCCTGCGGTAAGATAGTATTCTCTGCCGAAGACGCAATCGAATGGAAAAAGCGCGGAGAAAAGGTTGTGCTTGTTCGTCTTGAAACATCTCCCGAAGATATTACCGGTATGAAGGCCGCTCAGGGTATTCTGACCGTTCGCGGCGGTATGACTTCCCACGCTGCCGTTGTTGCACGTGGTATGGGTACTTGCTGTGTTTCCGGCTGCGGCGATATTAAGATGGATGAAGAAAACAAGAAGTTTGAACTTGCAGGCAAAACATATCATGAAGGCGATCCTATCTCCATTGACGGTACAACAGGTAAAATTTATGACGGCATTATTCCTACCGTTGACGCTACTATCGCAGGAGAATTCGGCAGAGTTATGTCTTGGGCCGATAAGTTCAGAAAACTTCAGGTAAGAACAAACGCAGATACTCCGAATGATGCTAAAAAAGCTCGTGAACTCGGTGCAGAAGGAATCGGACTTTGCCGTACAGAGCATATGTTCTTTGAGGCTTCCAGAATTGCGGCATTCCGTGAAATGATTTGCTCGGATACCGTTGAAGAAAGAGAAGCTGCTCTTGATAAGATCGAGCCCATGCAGCAGGGCGACTTTGAGAAGCTTTATGAGGCACTTGAAGGAAATCCCGTTACTATTCGTTTCCTCGATCCTCCGCTTCATGAATTTGTTCCTACCGAAGAAGCCGACATTGAGCTTCTTGCTAAAACACAGGGCAAGTCTGTTGAAACAATTAAGAATATCATCAATTCGCTCCATGAATTCAACCCGATGATGGGACACCGTGGATGCCGTCTTGCCGTAACATATCCCGAAATCGCAAGAATGCAGACTAAGGCTGTTATTAAAGCGGCTATCAACGTAAAGAAGAATCATCCCGACTGGAAGATAGTTCCCGAAATCATGATTCCTCTTGTAGGCGAAGTAAAAGAGCTTAAGTATGTTAAGGATGTTGTCGTTAAGACAGCCGATGAAGTTATCAAAGATGCGGGTGTTGAGCTTAAGTATGAAGTCGGTACAATGATTGAAATACCGAGAGCGGCACTTACAGCAGATGAGATCGCAAAAGAAGCTGAATTCTTCTGCTTCGGAACAAACGATCTTACTCAGATGACATACGGCTTCTCTCGTGATGACGCAGGTAAGTTCCTTAATTCTTACTATGAAAAGAAGATTTTCGAGAACGATCCGTTTGCTAAGCTTGACCAGGTCGGCGTAGGCAAACTTATGGAAATGGCTACAACTCTCGGAAGAAAAGTACGTCCTAATATGCATATCGGTATTTGCGGCGAACATGGCGGAGATCCCTCCTCTATTGAATTCTGCAACAAGATCGGTCTTACATATGTTTCGTGCTCACCGTTCAGAGTTCCGATTGCACGTCTTGCAGCCGCTCAGGCAGCTATTCGTGAAAAGAACTAATCAAGTTACAGCATTATAAGATTAAAATAACAAGACCGTCACATCAGTATCGTCTGGTGTGACGGTCTTTTATTTATAAAATCATTAAATCCAATCACTGCGGTGAAGATATTCCTTGCTGCGATTGGATATTTTATAGAAAACTAATATAAATCACAATATCGAGAAATTTTCATTCTTCATCATCTATATCGGCAATCAGTTTTACCTCGCTTGCAGCCAATGCAAGCTGAAGTTTATTTTCAAACCCGGTTTTTTGAAGCATATTTGCAACATGAAATTTAACGGTGGACATTTCTATTCCCATTTCGTCTGCAATTCGCGAATATGACATACCACGAAGCAAATACCGCAACACCTTGAGCTCAGTTTTTGTGAACTCGGTTGTTTTGGCCATTCCGATTTCGGCAGACGGAGGGGCATCCGGAAAGATATGTTCTCCTGCAATCGTACGGTTGACAATATCCATAAGTCTGCTTTTTGCGGAATCTTTATACCAAAGACTGTCGGCGCCGACCGATTTTGCTTTTTTCAAAACTGCACCGTCAATCAATGAAGTTATCACAATAATTTTAATTTGCGGACATATTGCCTTTATCTCTTTCACTGCGGTAAGACCATTTTCCTTATTCTGCAGAAGAACGTCCATTAGAATTAGGTCAACTTTGCCGACACGGCATACTTCAATCGCTTGTTTGGCACTCGAAACAGATGCCACAATTTGGTATCCTTCATCTTTATTGAAATAGCTCTCAAGCAGGCTGCGTATCATAGGAAGATCTTCAACTATCATTACATTCATCAGTATTTCCCTCCTCCTCCCTATTCGGGCAAGTCAATAAGAAGCTCAAAATAAGGAAAGCTTTTTATTTTCATACTTCCTCCTGCATCTTTAACGTAATACCGCAGTAAAGAAAGTCCGCCGCCTTCCTTTATTTCTTCTTTCGGAGGCATTCCATTGTTAGTTAAAATCAGTCTTTCACATTCGGATTCATGTATAAAGCACGCATATAATTTGCTGCCTTTGGCATGTCTTGCACAGTTAGAAGCGGATTCACGAATTGCCAACGAAAAAATCGAAATATGTTTAGACTGTCCTGAAATCTCACCATCCGTAATAACTTGAATTCCGATTCTGCTTGCTCTGTCAATTTCTCTATCCAATGACTCATGGTCTTCACGAATCTGATTTGACCGATATAGCACGGAAATCGATTGTTCCCAAAGATTTGCCGTTTTTTTGAGTTCATTAAGTCCTAATTTGTGTAGCAAAGCTCGACGAGAAGCAAGAATGCTGTGTCCGATAGCATCATGTACTTGCATTTTCATTTCAAGCGTTTCTTCTTCTCGAATTATTTCGGGCATTTGTTCAAAAAGCTTTCTCATACGGTCGTTAGCTTCTGACAATTTTTCATTTTCCGATTTCAATTCTGTCTGTTGACTGATAATTTCCGTAACATCGGTAGCTGTAATCTGCATATATTGAATATCCGATTCAATCAAGATTTGCTTTTGCTCAAAGCGCATTATACTGCCGTCGGGGAACCTGTAAATCAAAAGCTGCGGATCAAGACAACATATATTTTCGGGTGGAAATTTAAGCGCATCTGAAATTTCGGAAAATGTCTGTATTCCGTCACTGCGTAAATAATTCATGAGTGAAAGCATGCGGTGATTAACAAGTCGAACTATTCCGTTTGAATCAAAAAAACAGATTGCAACCGGCAGACGGTCAAATCCTTCTTTAACAAGATTCAAATGCCTTCACCCTTTCATTTTTCAAATTCATTGTAATATATTGCAATCCGTCATCGTCTTGAGTCCATTCGGCTGACGGAAATTTATTATTCGGTAATCCAAGTGACACATCATCGCATATACATATGTTAACCTCAACCTGCTCTCCGACATCTACTGAAATAAGCATTGATTTCAGCGTTTCAATTTCGGATTCCACAACCGATTCAAACAAATCATAAATCTGTGTTGCTTGATTTGAGGTTAATGAACAGTCCCCATTTACAATAGCTTTGCACTTTTCACCGTATAAATTAATATTTTCAACCGATTCATTGAGAGACAGACGCAGTTCCTGCACAGATATTATTCCGTTTTTTACA
This sequence comes from uncultured Lachnospiraceae bacterium, assembly GCA_964534435.1. Lineage (GTDB taxonomy): Bacteria > Bacillota > Clostridia > Oscillospirales > CAG-272 > CAKSQF01. Next base: position 3,916 of record CAZHPU010000083.1, read on the forward strand.
CCGTTAAAAATAAGATTGCTTTTTCGTTTGATGTAAGTGCCGATGATAATAACTTGACCGAGAAGTCTTTTTGCCGTGTCATAATCGTCTGTATTTTGCAATTCATCTAAAAGATTTCTTAATGTTATGACTTGCTGTGAAGTCTGAAACTCTATCAAATCGTATAGACGGTTTTCCTCAGATAACCGTAATATCTTTTCATGCTGTGCATTCTCTGCCGCCAAAATATTGCCGGTATTGCGCAGCTCCTCTCGTGTCAGCTCCAATTTCTCCTTAAGCCGATTTAATTCGGTAATATCTTCTTTCCAAACTATATATCCATTATGTATCTTATATCGTTTTAATAGTGTGTTTTCATCTAACATAACTGTGTCAGCAACTATGTGATGCGGATTGCTTTGCGGTGGAGATTTCCGCATTGCAAAGGATGTATATTTGGGTAAGAAGTTCTCATCGGTAATCTGAACAGGAAGTGTTGTCGCCGAAAGCAGCTCATTGTAGCCCATGTTAGACTGAATCAGACCGCACTGAATGCACCCTTCAAGAGCAAGTGAAATTAAAAGACAATGCACAACCGTCATATCACCCGCAAGCAGCAATAACCAGCTGACTCCGCTTATATACAAGGCGGTATATACAAATGAAAGACAGAGCGGAACAACAGGCAAAGCAAGCACTGTCTTTTGGCTGAGTACCCTGCATTTTAGCAGCATTACTGCCAAAGAACAAAACGCACACAGAATCACCCATCCCAGAATGATATAATAAACGAGCTTGTGTTGATAGTCCAAAACAGACATTATGCCGGACGGAAAAGCAAATACAGTCTGATGAAAATCGTTTGTCAAAACAAAAAGCAAAAGAACTGTGCTCGGGATGTAAAGCATCTTTACCCGTCGCGGAAATTGATAATCTTCCGATTTGCCGAGCGACAAAGCGATAAAAAATATGACAGGCGGAATAAATAAAATTGGAATATAGTAAAGATACCATAGATAACGTTTTATATTCATGTTATCGATAGAATAATTGACAGATTTAATAATTATCCAAAATATCATCATCACAATAATCATCAAAAGACAGTGCCGAACTTGTTTGTGAATGATACGATTATGTATAGAATATCCCCAGGCTGTCAAAAGAAAGATATGAATTAAATTACGAATAGGTCCGAAACTTTTCGGAATAATACCGTTAATTGTGAAACATCGTATAATCATAGCGAGCAGAACAAGTGTCAAGACAATCAATACAGTAAGTGATTTTTTTCTTGATATCCCGTTCATATTATATCCTCCGTTTCACATTTTTTATATTATATCATAGTAACACACAAATAGCAACGTCTGTAACATCAAAAAATAATCGGAAATATCCTAAAACCTATCCAATCGGCGGGGGACATTTTGAAAATCATATGTTATAATTCAATAAAATGAAAGAAAAAAGAGGTGACAGATTTCAGTGCTCAAAATAGTGTTGGATATGCAAAATGAATTATATGCCGAAGCAGTTAAAAAAGCTCTTCTGGAAAGTGGGCTCGGATTTGTTGTATTCACCTCCGAAAAACCCGAAGAAACGGTTAGCTTATGTCATACATGCCGCGCAAATGTATTACTAATGGAAATAGGCCAATCTAAAACCCGAAATTTGAGTGAAAGGCTGAAAATGCTTGACGGCTTGAAAAGCAAAAGCAGTGGGCAAAACTGTAAAACGATTTTCCTTGTAGATGAAAAAGCGGATGATGCACTTGCAGCCGACGTCAGGCAGGCCGTAAAAGATAAACTTGTCGATAATTTCGTATATACATCTGTATCGGCATCATATCTTGCAGGTGTGATAGACACTCTTTAGTAAAATTATAAGATATAATGTAAAATCGCAAAGAGATTGCGGTTAATTTTGAAAGGAGCAATTATAATGCAAACAAGTATTGAAAATATCCCTCAAAATTTACAGGAATTCGAGGCACTTGCCGAAGGAGAAAAAACACCCGAAAAAATCTGTGCGCTTTTTCTTTGCGCGCTTTCCTTGTTTGCCAAAGATAAAGAAGCAGGCACGGCTGCAATGAACATTCTGCGTGGTCCGCGTCCGATGACACCCTATGATATACAGTTTATGCGTGACAGACTGAATGGCAAAGCCTATCTCTCTTTCGCATACTTTGAAGGAGCCAAACCCGAAAACGGCTATAAACCGAATATACCGTATGTTCTGAATGTTTTAGAGGATTCTAAATCTCAAGACACAGAGCCAGGCTTTCTCCGCGTATTTTTGAAAACTCAGGGTGCAGATTCTCCAAGACCGATAAAACTTCGTCAAAAGGCTTCTACCGGCGAATGGTTCCTTTGGGATTATACAAGTATTCTGGTTGGAATACGTGTTCCCGCAAGTGATGATCCGTGGGCATAAAAATTATTAAATAAATCAAAAATTTTAACAAAACAAATATACATAGGTGATTAGAAATGAAAAAGAAATTTATAAGTATTCTTCTTGTTGTATGCTTTATATTGTCTATCTTACCGGCAAATGTTCTCGCATGGGACAGAGAAGCGACCTGCGAATTTTGTGGGGAGTTCATCGCAGACGACTGGATTTGCGACTGCGGCGAACATTGCAGCGAAGAAAGCGGCAGGGACTGTTACTGGGACAATCACTGTCAGGAGTGTGGCGAAGTAAAGGATGAGAGCAACTGGTGCGACAGCTGCAAAATGCATGTGAGTTGCCTTGTTGATATGGGAGCGCACTGCCCCGGTTGCGGCGCGTGTTACGATGATGCCGATCCGTGCTTTTTGTGCGGCGGTGAGTGCGGTCATTGCAGTGAATGTAACACCGAATGGTGTGACGATTGTTTATCCTGCTTAGACTGTGCTCTTGCGGTCGGAGGACTCCACTGCGAGGAATGCGGCGCATGTTACAGCAATGCCGATGCATGTCCCAACTGCGAAT
>CAZHPU010000084.1:0-6825 GCA_964534435.1 uncultured Lachnospiraceae bacterium
ATTACGGTGTAAGCGAATACGGCGAATCGGCAACTGCCTACACTCCCTACGCCGGACACGAAGATCCCGCCGATTTGGACTACGATCAGCGCGTGGTACTTGTCGGCTCCGCGGAAATGGCAGTTGACGAGGGATACACTCAGGATGTATCGCTCATGACAACCTATGTCTACGGCAAGAACGGCGATACGGTTGCCGTATACACCTATTACGAATGTCCGTCAAAGGACGCGGCCGACGAGCTTATGACTGTTGCCAACCAATTCTTCTTTAATCCCGTGCGCTTCTCGGATACTGTCATTCAGGCATCATTGACAGGCAATGAGATGCAGGAAGCACTGAGCCAGTACATCGGCTACACAGTCCTTGCGGACAAATCGGTTGACGAATATGTCCGTATGATTAAGGAAACATACTATTCGGTCGTCTGCGACTGATAAAATAAAAGGATGCCGTGCGTCGGAGGTCCCGGCGCATGGCATCCTTTTTCCGATTTGATGTTGAAAGGCAAAAGAGCGCGGCCGCGACAGAGGTCTGCCGTCTCTTCAACATTGTTACAAAAGCGAGAGGAAACCTACTCCTATGCAACGAAAAAAAGAAAAAAAGCGCGATAACTGGAAAGAACTCTTTCAAACCATTCATAGGCTCCGCCTGCCGTGGGCATGGATTATTGTGGGGCTGGGGCTTAACATGATTTTAAGTAAGCTGATGCTGGAACTGCCGACCACCACCTCCGAACTGATGAGCGGCAATATCACGGGATCGGCACTGACGCGCGCCATCGTATACTACATTGTGCTGGGCCTTATGTCATTTGTTATGGTCACAGGTCAGGTTCAGGCGCAGTCTTACAGCGCAAAACGCACCCGTAAAGCGGTGTGGAACAAGATGCTCGGTCTGCGCATGGAGTTTTTTGATCAAAACGATCCGTCCGAACTGATGAGCGCCATGATTAACGATGCGGGAACTTCGGCGCAGAAGCTTGTCAATGTGCTGATTTATCTCATTCCCGACATTTATTATGTCATTGCGGCGCTTATCCGCATACGCGGCTATCACCGGATTTTGGCTGTGTCCTGTTTCTCCATGCTCCCGCTTAAATATCTGTACGCCCTGATTATGGGAAGATATGTGCAGGACAGCAACGCGAAGGTCTATAACAAAATCGGCACGCTTACCGGCTATCTGTCCGACCGAATCAGCCATCTCCCGCTTATCAAGGCCTATACAAACGAAGCGGAAGAGGAGCAAAACGGCCGTACCGCGTCGCAGAATCTGCTGAACGCATATATGAAGCTGGTGCATCTGGACAATATTTCAATCGGCGCGGCGGCGGTAATCGATATTTTGCAAAAATTCATCGTGGTTGTTGTGGCGGTCATTCTGCTCAGGCAGGGAGAAATCGACATCACAATCTGGCTTGCGTTTTTCCTGTTCTCCCAGAATCTGTTCACACGTATGGATGAAATCTTCGATTTCTGGATCCGCATAAAAACGGTTCACGGCAGTTTCCACCGCATCATCGGCATTATGAATGCTCCCGGTGAGGAAAACGGCGCTTCCCTTTCCACCCCCGATAACGGTGACATCGTTTTTGAAAATGTCAGCTTTACCTATCCGAACACCGATGCCCCTGCCATGAGAAATGTTTCATTCACACTGCCGAAAGGCAGCTGTACCGCGGTTGTCGGTCTGTGCGGAAGCGGAAAAACAACATCAATCAGCCTGCTGGAAAGATTTTATCTGCCCGATTCCGGTCATATTTCGATTGGCGGAACCGATATTCAGGAAATTTCCCTTGCCGATTACCGAAAGCATTTTTCCTATGTACAGCAGGGAGCGGAAATTTTCAGCGGAAGTCTGAGAGATTCTCTGACTTACGGTATCGACCGCAAGATTACCGATGAGGAAATTTTCGACGCGGCAAAACAGACGGGATTTGACGAATATCTTGAACTGTGCGGCAATGATCTCGGCACCGATGTGTCATCGGGCGGAGTATCCATGTCGGGCGGTCAGCGTCAAAGGCTGGTTCTCACCCGTGAGCTGCTGCGCGGCGGAGACATCATTCTGATGGATGAACCGACATCGGCGCTTGATGTGCTTGTTTCCGCCAAAATTCAGCAAACGATTGACACCGTTTTTGCGGGGAAAACGCGCATCATAATAACTCATGATCTCGATCTTGCGAAAAGGGCCGATCGGATTCTTGTGATGAACGCGGGAGAACTTGTCGGCGACGGCAGACACGAAACGCTGATTGAAAGCTGCGAAACCTATAAAAAGCTGGCGAAAAATGCGGAAAAGGAGGCAGAACAATGAACAAAAAGACATTTTCCCGATATTTCGGCATTTTCAAGGGCATTAAACTTCCGTGGCTGCTGATTCTCGGCTGCTTTGTTTTTTCCGCGCTGACAATGAAGGCGGAGCTGCAATCGGCGACGCTGACTGCGGACATCGTGGATGTCGGCAAGAGTTCGATAGACGGCAAGGTGCTGGCAAACTATATTCTTGTAGTTGCGCTGGCCGCAGTATGCAATATTTTCGGCAACTATTTCACATACAAAATGGAAGAGACCATTAACATGCGGGTGCGTGTCAGTCTGTGGACGAAAATCATGCATCTGCCCGCAAAATATTATGACGAGGACAACGGCGACGGGCTGGTCAGCCGTGTAACATCGGATGCCGAGGCACCGTCCTCTCTGTTTTCAATGGCGGTATCATTTGTCGTATGCGTGATCACGACCGTACAGGCGTTTATACAGCTTTTCTCTTATCATAAAACTCTGGCGATGATAGCGCTGCTGATTATTCCCGTCACCCTGATATTCTGCATTTTTTACGGAAAAATCATGTTCCGCATAGGCGTTTACGGCACGGTCACAACCGCCGGCAGTATGGCTTATCTTGCCGAGCGTGTGCGCAACTTCCGCCTGATGAAAAGCGCTCTTGCCGAAAAATCGGAATCCGAAAAGGGTGACAAAACATTCAAGGAAATGTACAAAGCCGATTTTCTGAGCTGGCTTATGGTAGCGGGTTATCAGCTGATGTCCGGCCTCTTCTCGATTGCGTTTATCGTAATCACTTTCGTGGTCGGCGGACAATTTGTGAAAAGCGGTGCGGTTACTGTCGGCGATCTGACCGGATTTTATTTGATTTCTGGAATTGTTACCCTGCAGCTTATGCAGTTCTTTATGAATGTAGGCTCGGTTACCGGTACATTCGGCACAATGCAGAAGATTTCACGCATCATGAGTGCCGAGTCGGAGTCCGATAGCGGAGAGGATGTACCCGATGAGCAGTCCGACATCATATTTGACAATGTCAGCTTCGGATATGACAGCGACAGACCGGTGCTCAGCGAACTGAATCTTCGTATTCCCGCAGGAAAGGTGACCGCGGTAATCGGAGAAAACGGAGCCGGAAAATCGACGCTGTTCAAGCTGATATCGCGTCTGTATGAGCCGACGAGCGGCAAAATTTACATAGGCGGCAAAGATATCGGCGGTTTTCGGCTTTCCGACTGGCGTGACAGATTCTCGTATGTATTTCAAAATATGCCGCTGATCGGTGGTACGGTACGCGAAAACATAACCTACGGTCTCGGACGCGAGGTCGGCGATGAAGAACTGATTTCGGTGTCCAAAGACGCGAACTGCTATGACTGCATTGCCGCAAAGCCCAAAGAATTTGACGAGGATGTGGGGCTGAACGGCTCTAATTTCTCGGGCGGTCAGGGACAATGCATATCGGTTGCCCGCGCCATGCTTCGCAAATCGGATTATCTCCTGCTTGACGAGGCAACAAGCAATCTCGATATGATCAGCGAAGCGCATCTTACAGAAGCGCTTGAACGGCTGATGAAAGGAAAAACTACGGTAATGATCGCGCATAACTATGCCGCAACGCGGGGCGCCGACTACATTATCGTGATGAAGGACGGCAGCGTGCAGGCCGAGGGAACGCCCGAAGAGCTGCTGCGTACCAATGAATACTACCGTAAGTTCTGCAAGACGCTGTAAAAAATCACGGTGAAAAGCGAAAAAAAGTGACGGGCAACAGCCCGTCACTTTTTGTTATGGTATTTTGATTCTATTCGGTTTTAATAATAGATATCGAAGAAATCATCGGGAATGTCGAACTCGTCATCTGTCGAAGATCCGAACCAATCCGAAATGTCGAACTCGTCGTCTGTCGAAGATCCGAACCAATCCGGAATGTCAAACTCGTCGTCTGTCGAAAATCCGAACCACTTGGAAAGTCCGCTGCCGATATTTGCGAAATCGTTTTCATCAAGTGAGAGCAGATCGACATAATCATCGGGGAATTCGGGCATAGACTCGCCGTAAACACATTCGAGCGACAGGTCGCAGACCTCGGTATCCTCGTTTATCGTCATTTCATCGACAGTAAGAAGAAAATGTTTGCTGTCATTTTCATATTTTCCGTCAACCGTTACATTAACGTAATCGTTTGACTCGCCGTCGCCGTCACCGTCAATATTTCTTTCAACGGTAAGTTTGTACTTTCCGTCATTCAGCTTGTATTTCACATCGAAGGTTACACACGCGCCGTATTGTGCTTTTGCGGTAAATCCGTCTTCGGTTTTCGTATAAGTGAGTTTTGCGAGAACTTCGGTTTCGCCCGAATATACACGCGATGTCTTTATAATGAATGTATCATCTTCCGTCATATCGAGGAGCAGAACATAGCGCATTTCGCCGAAGTATACCGAGGCTTTCAGCATCTTCATGTTATGCATCATCGACGAGGCGGTTATCTCGACTTTCAGCTTAAACGACATCTCGGACAGACCGTCTTCGATATAATCGATTACATCTTCATCCGTGAAAAATTCTTTCCAGCTGTCATATTCCGAATATGTTCCGGTGACGTAGCCGAATCCGAAATTATCGTCGAGATATTCTATAAAATTCTTGTCTTTTGCCGCTGTTTCGAACAGATCTTCGAGAATCTTGCCGATTGTCTCGTCATCGAGAGTAAGAGTCACAACACGGCTGCCCGATTCGTTTTCCGATTCCTTTTCGGCATATTCCCAGAACTTGTTTTTAAGAAGTTCGGCATACTTTTTCGCGTATTTTTCACCGTCATCCCGTGTTTTTTCGACATCGGACGCAATATTTGTGAGCGATTCTTTTATTGTGTCGGCATCCATGCCCGTGCTGCCGAGAATTTCGTCGAGAAGTTCTGACTCATCGATTTTCTTTGCGATTCCGTCATACTCCACTCCGTAGACATCATCGAGCATGCTGAGTTTCAGATAAAGACCCTTTTCGGAGGAATAAAGCGTACCGCCCTCTCCGCCGATATCGACCTTCGCGACATTTTTCCCAGTTCTGCTTTCAGACCAGATGCTGAGATCGAAGGGAGTATCGACAAGTTCGCTGTTTTCCCCTGCCGAAATCTCAATCTTTCCGTCCTCATAGGCTTTTGAAAGTGCCGTGAGTGCATCGATATTTTCGATTCTCTCAATCAGATCGTTCATCGCCGAATTTGTAACCGATTTGTCGGTATTCGCGCTTACGGCAAATGCGCCGACAATTACAAGGGCAACCGCCGCAATAATCGGAACAAAGACCGACGGCGAGAGAAGTTTTTTCAAGAAAGCACTCTTTTTCGGAGCTTTTTCGCCCGACTCGATAACTTCGCTGTTCGGGCTTTCGGTATTATTCATATTGTCCATATTATCCATTAACTTGATATCCTCCCCGTTTATTTCCGCATATGCGGAATATGCGGATTTATACGCTCGTATTATACATTATATCCGCACATTTGTCAACATTTTTTTCGATTTTCGACATTTTTCGTCATTCGACCGTATCGAAGAATATCACCGCGCTGTCGCCGTCACCGTTTGCGACATTTGTCAGATTGACGCCCGCTTTCATCAGCAGTGCGCCCGAGCAGACATCACCGGTCATGCTGTTTTTGTACATTTTATCGGGCAGAAGTCCGCCGAGTTTCACGATAAGATGCGGCGTGTTTTCATAGCGCATCGTGACGACGGTTACCATTGCCCGCTTTTTATCCTGCGAAACGATTTCCCATACCGCTCTGAATCTGTCGTCAAACGGCGACACGAGTCTGTAAAGGTCGCCGCTTCTTATAAGATCGTAGTTTTCGTGGTATGCTCCGACTTCTTTTCTCACCTCATCGGCTTCCGCTTCGGTAAGTTTGCGCGGATCGAGTTCGTAGCCGAATGTACCCCACATGGCGACATTCGCGCGTGTCTTTATTCCCGTTCTGCCGCAGGCCGACACATGCGCGCCGACGGTTGATGCGGGATAGCAGTAGGATGTGCCGAACTGTATATACAGTCTTTCGAGCGGATCGGTGTTGTCGCTCGCCCAAATCTGCGGAGAGAATGACAGCATTGCGGGATCGAATCTCGCGCCGCCGCCCGAACAGTTTTCGAGCAGAATATTCGGGAAAGTCTTTGTGAGTCTGCCCATCAGATCGTATGTTCCGAGTATGAATCGGTGGAAAAACTCCTGTTTTCTGCCGTACGGAAGTTTTGCCGAGCCCGCATCCGATATATTGCGGTTGAAATCCCACTTGACGTAGTCGATTTTATTCTTCGAGAGCACGTCGTACATCTTCTGCCAGACATAGTCGCGCACATCTTCTCTCGACATATCGATGACATACTGATTGCGCGCGATCATCGGATCGCGGTTGTCGACATGCACCGCCCAGTCGGGATGAGCGCGGTACAGGTCGGAGTCGGGCGAAATCATTTCGGGCTCATACCAGATTCCGAATTTTAGTCCCTCGGCATTCACCCTCTCGATAAGCGAG
>CAZHPU010000085.1:0-6821 GCA_964534435.1 uncultured Lachnospiraceae bacterium
TCATCGGGCACGCCTCTGAAGAACTGTCTGAGCATATAAATGTACAGACCGTTTTTGAATGCGAGACCGGTCATCGAGAGGATAGTAAGCGGCCAGTATGTGCCTGTCAGCTTAACCGTATCGCCCGTAATCAGCTTGATGATTCCGTAGATGTCGAAATATCTGAACTCGTTGAAAAGCGAGAATCTGAGCATCTGGTGAGGAACTATCATTGTGAGCATTACGCAGGCAAACAGGACTTTCGATCCCTTGAAATGGTATTTACCGAATCCGTAGCCGATAACACAGCAGACCAGCGTCTGAATTACGCCGCAGAGCAGCGACAGAACGGTTGTGTTGAAGAGCGCCTGGAAGTAGTCGTTCTCCCTGATAATCTGCTTGTATGTGTTGAGCGTCGGATTTTTGGGTATCAGCTTGACCGTTACGTCGACGAAGTCGCTCGGGCTCATGAAAGAGGAAGCGATTTTCGAGATGAACGGGTAGATGATGACATAGGAAATACCGAGAAGAAGGACGAGCCTGAAAATCTTAAAGACAAGCTGTCCGAGGAAGCTGAGCGAAAGATATTTGATCTTGAACCGCTGCCAGCGGGAGGTTCTTTCGAAATCGACGCGGATTTTGTTCTTTGACTCTTTCATAACCTTGGTCGGTTTCTGTTCTACATTCTGTGCATTCATATTGTCGACCTCCTTAATCTCTTCTCTGATAGAAGATGTACGCGGACAGGATACCCGATACTATCGCAACGATTCCGATAACGATAAGGAAGTAAATCCAGCCCATTGCGGTCGACTGAACACGCGACTGCGAACCGCCGTTTGAGTAAACGTTCATGATAAACGACATTACCGTGTTGTCGCTCGATGTGAACGAGTCGATAACCGTGTAAATCGTATTTACGAGAATCATCGGGCTTATCATCGGGAAGGTGATCTTCCAGAATGTTTCCCATGCCGTTGCGCCGTCTATCGAGCAGGACTCGTAAATCGCGGGTGAAATCGACTGAAGACCTGCAAGGAATATCAGCATCTGAACACCCGAACGGTTGATGATGTTGTAAACGTCGTTTACAAGCTGTACAACATAGCTTACGAGTTCGGTACCGACCTTCATATTCTCAAACAGGAATGCCACGTCGGCCATCGATATGATGTCGGATGACGTTGTCATGTTCGAGGTTTCTATGTCGGACGCCGAGCCGCCGGTGCTGCTCATATAGCTGTCGAGAATGTTCTGCGAGTCGATGTCGGCGATAAGTCCGGTTGAAAGGATAACCGGCACGAAGAAGATCGCACGGAAGACCGCACGGCCGAACATCTTCTGGTTGAGAAGAACAGCCATAAAGAGCGAGAAGATAACGATTGCGGGGATATCGATGACAAGCTGTCTGATACCCGATGTAAGGGTTGTTACGAAGTCGGGATCGTTGAAGAGCGCGTACGCGTAGTTCTCGAATCCGACGAATTTGTCAAGCGTACCGCCCTTTACCGAGTAGAAGCTCGACTGAATCGAGTTAAAGATGACCGGAATGTATATGAGTACAAATCCGACTAAGAAGGGTGCAACGAAGAACCAGCCCGCGCGCGCCTTCTTTTTGTCAAGCGACACGGTTTTCTTTTTATTTTTCTTTGCGGGTGCGGCTGCTGCCGCTGTTTTTAATGCCTGTGCGTTATTCATTGTACTTCCCCCCTCTCTCAGTTACTTGCGACAACATTGCCGCTTGCGTCAATCTTCACGTAAGCATACGCTCCGACCTCATAGGTCTTGCCGTTAAGCTCAACCGATACGCTGAAATCGTTGTAGTTGAGCAGGAAGCAGATGCCGTTTTCGTATTCCTCGTAAACGATTGTGTAGTCATCAATCTTCGTCTTGCTTGTCTTGGTGTTGTATTCGTCGAATGTGGTGTATTCCTCTTCGAATTCTTCGAGATTGAAGCCGAGGGGAGGAATTACCTTGCCGTCCTCGTCTGTCGCGTAGTCGTATCCTTCGGGAAGAACAATCGCGCCCGATCTTACATCTTCTTTGATTGCCTTCTTAAGGTCGGCGTTGTACATTTCGAGATATTCGGCGTAAACTGCCGCAAGCTCGGCCTCATGTTCGGGAAGCTCGTCCTCGGTGTATATACGTGTTCCCTCAACAAACTTATGATCGTTTATGCGGGAGGTCTGTACGTCGTGAAGAGCGTTGTTGATTGTCGTGTAGGTTTCGACAAGGTCGTCGAGCCAAATCGAGAAGTCAACCGAATAGTATTCCGAAAGCTTGGTGAATTCTTTAAGCTCCGCGGTATTTTGGTAGGACAGCGTGTAGTAAGGCGATGCGCCGTTTTCGATAATCTTGAGTATCTCGTATTTGAGGTCGCCCTGCATATTCGTAGGACTGCCCGCGAGATAAACCGATCCGTGGAGAACAAGTCCCATGAACGGAATCGCCTGGCTGGCTCTCAGATAACGTGAGCTGTCGAGCGGAATGTTCAGCATATGCTTTACATACTGCCATGTGTAGGCGTTACCGCCGTCAACCATGATGTTTTGATACTTTTCGTACATCGACGAAAGAAGTTCTGCCGTGAGCTCCTTGTCGTCCTCGCGGTTGTAAGGATCGTCCTCATCGAAGTCGGAGTTAAGATCGCTGCCGAGAGTCGATGCCGAAATGCCGTTGACTCCGAGCTTGTCCATCTTAGCCGAGAATTTCTCGAAGATGTCTGCGTAAGCGCAGGGCGATACGGTAACCGAACCCATATAGGAGAACGACTGGTAGATCGCGTTGTACTCGCGCTTGTAGGAGTAGCGGTCATCTATCGTACGTATGGTCTGCTTGCTGTAACTGAATCCGTCAAACATTGCGGATGCGTTGACGTTCGAGAAATCGAATTCGGGGAATACTCCGTATCCCTTGCTCTCGGCATCGGCGAGCAGCTCTTTATAGCCGTTGTTGCCGCCGAGCACCTTCTCGAATTTTACGAGCGAGGGCGCGTACTGATATACGGTACCGTTCTTGTTGAAGCCTTTCAGCCTGAAATTCACATTGGTAATTCCCTTGTCCGAAAGGGTGCTGTACATCGTCTGTATATCCGAGAATGTGGTAAGAGGAGTGTCGACCATAACCGGGATGGTAAGGACAACGTCCTCGGTCTCGATCATTCCGAATGTTTCGATGTAGAGCGGAATGTCGGTTGCCGCGTCATCGATAAGCGAAAGAACTCCGTTTGTTTCGAGATAATCGCGGTATGCCTTTGCCATTCCCATATAGGTGGGCTCGTATTTTCCGCCTTCGGCAAGCATCACATAACGGATTTTGAGAAGTCCGGTATATTTTCTTTCCGAAACGACTGTCCATTCGGCATCGGCGCCGACCGAAATCGAATCGGCGAGGTTGTAGCTGTCCGAGCTTTCCGGATAGAACGAGCAGTATGCGGTGTTGTACTTGTGTGTTACGTTTCCGCCGTGGTCCGAAGTGATTTCGCAGAGCGACTCGCCCTCTTCAATGATTGCGAAGAATCCCTGATAGTTGTAGTCGTATTCGTAAATCGGTTCGGTGAGGTAGGCGCGCTTGCCGTTTTCGTCAAGGCGGTAGTAGGTCGTCGTTGTCTTGGTCTCGACTTTTTCAAGCTCAACCGTTTCGTCATCGGTCAGGACATATTTTACGGTATCGCCGTATTCGTCCTTGATTTCGGTGACATCTTCCTCATCTACTATCCAGTACTGAGGAATCGGCTCACCCGTTTCGGTGTCGTACGACGGGTTGCCCGAATTGTCCTTTGCGGGGACAATCGTGCTTCCGATCTCGGTCGGATCGCCGATAGAGTCGATAACTCCGAATACGGGCATACGGATGATTTCCGATTTGCCGTTATAGGTGAGGGTGTGATATGCGAAGTCGGGGCCGTAGACCTTGCCGGTTACGGTATAGGTCTTGCCGACGGCGTTGATGTCCTCGTTTCTGATAATCGTGGATGAGCCGTCGGGGAAGAAGGTGTAGCCGCTGGTATCATTGCCTGTCGCTCCCATGTAAGGAAGCGGGGTGATGTAGTTCAGACGGTATTTTTCCGAATCGTAGCGGATGCTGTTTGCGGGGAGCGATACGGTGAATCCGTCGTCATTGAGGGTATATTCAAGCGCCAGACGGAAGGTCGCGTTGCTCGCTTCGTCGCCGACATATCCGGTAAGTTCGATATCGTAGTCTCTTTCCTCAAAGCTGTAATCGGGGGCGTACATCTTGGTGTAGCCTTCCATGATGTTCGACATCTTTTCGGATGCGGTAACCTGAGGTGTGATCGTGTAGATTACCAGCTTGTCGGTCATCTTGTACTTGTGGGTTACGGTCTCGCCGAGATGGTTCACATACTCGGTTACATAAACCGTTTCGCCCTCTTCGTCGGTCTCGGTGTAGTCATACAGGGGTGTGACGCCGAGCTTCTGATAAGATGACTTGGTGCAGGCGTAGTTTTCGTACATTTCCTCTATGACCGTGGCAGGCTGAGTGGTGTCGTTTGCGTCTTTGCGGTCATAGTAGGATATTGCTTTACCGAGGTCATAGCTTGCGGTAATGTTGGAAAGAATCATCTTCTCGAATCTCGATGCTTCAATCCAGTAGGGCATCAGCTTCTTGGATGCTTCCTTACCGAGCGTATACTCGACGCGGACGCCGTTTTTGATGTTCTTTACGCTGACCTGTCCGTTTGCGGCGGCATCCTTGTAGCTGTAAAGTTCGGTTGTCTGTCCGTTGTTCTGCAGATCCTTGTAGGATACGACAACCTGCGACAGAAGTCTCTGCTTAACCGTTTCGGTTTCGACAGACGCGACATCGTAGGGGTTGGAGAAGAGAATCTGACCGGTCGCGGTATTCTTGACGGCAACCTCTCCGGTGTACTCGTCGCAGTAGAATACGTAGTCGCCCTTGGTGAGTTTCTGCGTCATCGATTCGAGCTTTTCTTCTCTCGTCTTGTATTCCTTGGTAAGATAGGCGGCGATTGCTTCCTCGATTGTCGGGTTCTTAATCTCCTCCTCATCCGGATCCTCGGTTTCGGTTGATGTGTCGGTCGATGTGCTGCTGTCCTCGGCAGCCGATACCGTAATCCCCGTAAATGAGATTGCGGTCGCCATAACCATAAGTAAAGCAAGAAGCATCGACAAAACTCTTGTGTTTATGCTGAAATTGTTCATTTTCATTTTATCCATATAAAGTTTTCGTTCTCCTTCCTGCTTTTTAGCTGTAAGTAATTTCGGTTATGATGCTGGATATGAAGGATACCATCTTGATAAGCAGGCTTGAGAAGAGCACCATAATAAACATAATTACGCAGGCGCAGACAAGCGTACCGATAAGTGTTATCACGTTCTTGCCCATCGAGTAGTCGTGAGTGACCATCGTTCCGAAGAAGAGCAGCAGTCCGACCCAGACATAGCAGATGCTGAGCGCAAGATTTATGAATCCCGCTTCGGAATTGGTAACGACGTGGGTAAGAAGTGTCGCAAGCGGCACAATCATAACGATAGGAGTAAGGCTGTAGCAGATTGCGACAAAGATATCCTTGAAGCTGCCCTCGCCGTCAAACAGTGTGGTAAGACACCAGTTGGCGGTTGTTCCGAGGATAATCGGGACAAGCAGTCCGGTCAGCTGCGAGATGATGCTCGAATATCCGCCGCGCGGATTGAAGATGTAGGCCTGACCGATGCCCTGATATGCGAATGACAATATCGCGAGTGCGAGAATGAAGAATGCGGCGCGTACCGATCCGCGTTTCTCGTGCTTCAAATCCCAGAATCCGTCAAACGGATGGAAGATCAGGTGGAATGCGTACAGCACCTCTTCCCAGAATGTCTTTTTCTTTCCCGAGGTTGCCGCTTTCCTGTTGACCTTGTTCGCGAGTTTGAAGAATTCGTAGACGGCTACGCAGAATGCGATGACCACAATCGGGATAACCCAAATGTATTTTTCAACCCATTCCTTGCGCCAGTTTCCGAACGCGTCCGAATAGTTATCGGTATCGTATGCGCGCTCGAAATAGTCCATTGCCTCTTCCCACTTGCCCTGACGGTAGTAGGCCTTGCCTATGCCGATGTAGGCGGCGTCGAAGTTGTTGTTTCTCTGGAGGATTGCCTTCCAGTCTTCGAGCGCCAGTGAGTATTTACGATTGTTGTTGTGCTCTATCGCGGTGATAAGAAGATCGCCGTATTCGGTGCGGTCATATACCGTAAAGGACGCGGTCTGCTTGTCGAGGACAAGCATCTTCGTACCCTGATAGACTATCGAGCAGACTTTCTGCAGGTTGCCCATCTGTGTTCCGACATCGCCGAATATGAAGAGCAGTTCGCCGTTGTCGTCATAGGTATAGATTCTCGATCTCTTTTCATCGATAATCGACCATGTGTCTGCGGGGCCGATTGCCACGTCGACGATTCTCGACGGGCCGTAGGGGGTGGAGTTCTGCTGAGATGCGCGGACATAACTCTTATAAGAAAGTTCGCCCGCCGGCATGAAGAAGCCGTTTCTTCTCATGATATCGCTTCCCGATGTGTTCAGCTTCTTGACGGGAGCGTAGTTCGTGTTGCTGTTGGCAATCGCGCTCGAAAGAGTATCCTCGTCGATGGCGCCGGTCGTTACGTATACGAATCCTTCATCGTCGATTGCGATGTTGTTGTAAACGGTCGATACGTTGACGTCCGACTGAGCTCTCTGCTCTGCCGTCTGGAAACGTCTCCAAATGATTTCGAGTGCGTTGTAGGTAACCTTCTGCGCGCCGATGTAGCCCGCGAATTCGCCGTCCTCGGTCAGCGACATAATGCCCTGATATGTGGTCGAAGATACCACATAGATACGTC
>CAZHPU010000086.1:0-6731 GCA_964534435.1 uncultured Lachnospiraceae bacterium
ACCAAAGACCGGACATATGTCGAGGCTGCGGGAAGCAAGGCAAGACGCAGCGCGCAGAGCGCAATGTATATTGTCCTTTCCGAAATGACACGCATAATCGCCCCGATTCTGTCATTCACAGCCGATGAGATATGGAAGGCTATGCCGCATACCAAAGACGACGATGCCGAAAACGTAATGCTCAATCAGATGCCCGCTTATGATGAAAAGCTTGCATCACCCGATGCCGAAAAGAAGTACGCCGAGCTGTTCGAACTGCGTGATACCGTGCTGAAAGCACTCGAACTCGCAAGAAACGATAAGAAAATCGGTAAATCTCTTGACGCAAAACTCAAGATTTTCGCCGATGAAAATACGGCAAACTATCTTAATTCGTTCGGCGATGATTTGAAGACCGTATTCATCGTGTCGGGCGTTGAAGTCAGCACCGAAAAAGCGGATGACGGCGCATATTCCGAAGAGGACAGTCCGATTTCGGTTATCGTAGAGCCCGCCGACGGAAGAAAATGCGACCGCTGCTGGAGCTATGTTGAAGACGGCGTCGATGACGGGGACGGTTTCGTATGCAAGAGATGCGCAAAAATTCTCGGACTTTAAGAGCGGTACTGCTCTTTTCGGTTATGACCGGTGTTGTTCTGCTCGATCAGATTTCAAAAATGCTGATTGTAAAGTATATGGAGATCGGGCAGAGCATACCGCTCATTTCCGGAGTTCTTAATTTCACATATATTACCAACAGCGGCGCGGCGATGGGACTTTTCTCCGACTGCAGATGGCTGTTTATGATTCTCGCGCCTGTTGCGGTAGTGGCTATTGTTGTATATATAATGGTTTCGAAAAATGTCGGTACGCTTTATACACTTTCACTTTCGATGATTGCCGGCGGCGGAATCGGAAATATGATCGACAGAACATTCAACGGCAAGTTCGGCAATGGCGTTGTAATCGATTTCATAGATTTCTGCGCATTCCCGAATATCTGGAGATATACATTCAATGTCGCCGATATTTTTGTCTGCGTGGGATCCGGACTTTTGATTCTCACAATAATTATTGAGGCTGTGAGAGACGCAAAGACTCCGAAAGTTGAGAATACCGCAAACGAATCAAACGGCAAAGAAGAAAACGGTAATTAAGGTGCGGCTATGATTTTTACACCCGAAAATTGCGATATCGGAAAAAGAATAGATCTGTTTACGGCGGAGCAGTGTGAACTCACACGCTCCGCCATTCAAAAATTGATTGACGGCGGCAGCCTGCTTGTAAATGACAAAGCCGTTGAAAAAAATTATAAACTTCGACTCGGTGATGTGGTTTCGCTTTCGGTTCCCGAGCCTAAACAGTGCGACGTTGTCGCTCAGGATATCCCGATTGATATCGTTTACGAAGATAATGATATCATCGTCGTTAATAAGCCGAAGGGGATGGTTGTTCATCCCGCTCCCGGGAATCCCGACGGCACACTTGTCAATGCACTGCTTTTTCACTGTAAGGGCAGACTTTCGGGAATAAACGGCGTAATTAGACCGGGCATTGTTCACCGCATAGATAAAGATACAAGCGGACTTTTAATTGTCGCAAAGAATGATGCGGCCCATATCGGACTTGCAAAGCAGATATCGGTTCATGATTTTTACCGAGAATATCAGGCGGTATGCGTCGGAAATCCGAAAAAAGACAGTGGGGATATAAACGCCCCGATAGGCAGAAACCCGACAGACCGCAAAAAGATGGCGGTTGTCGCGGACGGCAGGGAAGCGCTCACCCATTATTTTGTAATAACGAGATATGAGGGTTACTGCCATTTGAAGCTTGTCCTCGAAACAGGCCGTACTCATCAGATAAGAGTTCATATGTCGTCAATCGGACATCCGCTTTTCTGCGATGAAGTTTACGGCGCGGGACATACTCTTCTTGAAAAAAGAATGGCCGAAGAGGTCAGGGGACAGTGCCTGCACGCAAAAAAAATCGGATTTACACATCCGATTACAGGGGAGAAAATGTTTTTCGACAGCAGCCTCCCCGACTATTTCGAAAATGTTCTCAAACGGCTTGACGGAGGCAGATAACTTGAAAATATTCGATACGCACGCTCATTATGACGATGAAAAATTCGCGTCCGAGGATGTCGATAAACTCCTTTCCGAAATGTTCAAAGGGAATATTGCCGCAATAACCGGCGCCGCCGTCAATCTCGCGACATCGGCAAAACAAATCGAATTTGCCGAAAAGCACCCCGAATTTTATGCGGCGGTCGGCATACATCCCGAAAATATATACGACGAAGGCGAAATCGGGGATACGCTTTCGCGGCTCGAAAAACTTCTGCATCATCCAAAGGTCGTCGCAATCGGCGAAATAGGTCTTGATTATTATTGGGAGCAGAATCCGCCGCGTGAAATTCAAAAAGAATGGTTTCGCGCACAGCTTGAACTTGCACAAAAAACAGGCTTCCCGGTTATTATTCATGACAGAGAAGCGCACGGAGATATTTTCGATATTCTCACCGAATATAAAAACATAAACGGAGTCCTTCACTCCTGCTCGGCAAGCAGAGAAACGGTTGCGGAACTTTTGAAACGCGGATTTTATGTGTCCTTTTCGGGTGTGATTACCTATAAAAACGCCACAAGACTTGCCGATGTCGTCCGCTCCGTTCCGTCCGACAGAATACTTGTGGAAACCGATTGCCCTTATCTTTCGCCCGTACCCGTGCGCGGAAAGATTAACCGCTCGGAATATGTCGAGTATACCCTCAGAAAAGCGGCGGAGATTCGCGGAGAAGATCCCGAAAAACTGTCTGTGCAGACAGCCGAAAACGCAATGCGGCTTTTCGGAATAGAGAAAATCGGCGAAAATCCGATAAAGCCCGCAAAATTTGAGCAAAAATAAAAGGACCGCCTCGGGCGATCCTAAATATTTTTCATCGGTTTAATCAGTCAGGCACCGACATTGTTGAGCATAAGCGTGAAACGGCTCTTTTTTCTTGCAGCCGTGTTTTTATGGATTATACCCTTCGCAGCGGCCTGATCAACCTTCTTTACAGCAGCTTTGTAAAGATTTGCGGCAGCGTCTTTGTCACCGGCAGCAACGGCAGCCTGATACTTTTTGATCGTTGTCTTGTATTCGGACTTGAACATCCTGTTGCGAAGCGCTTTGTCTTCGGAAACTCTTACGCGCTTTTTTGCGGATTTGATATTCGGCAATTTGTACACCTCCTTGTGTGGAATGCTCTTTCATACTTTGGTATTTTATCATATGTTTTCAAAAAAAGCAATACTTTTTTCAAAAAAATATATGAAAATAAAGAATTTTTTTTTTAATTTGAGAGAAAAAATAAGATAAATCTATTGACAGGGTTGTTTTTTTGTGATAAAATGAGATTTACATAAAATCGGTTGATATGCCGTGAAAAATAAAGATTTTTCGACTTTCCCGTAAAAGAGGTATAAAGTCCGCTTTATTTTTGATAAAAAATCAATATTTGTATATTTTTTGATCATACCGTGATTTGGTTGATCTCAAATGTTACGGCCACCGTTTCCCGCTTATGATTCGGCTTTAACCAGAATGCCGCAGGGGTAGGATAACGATCGGAACATTTGAATTATTCAAATCGGGTATGGTCGTTTGTTTTGAATGGAGGATTGCATATGGTCAGCCCAGTGAAGCTCGGTAAAACCGAACGAATGAGTTTCCACCAAATTGACGACATTCTCGAGATGCCCGATTTGCTCGAAGTTCAGAAGAAATCCTACAAATGGTTTCTCGATAAGGGACTTCGCGAAGTACTGAAGGACGTTTCTCCCATCGTTGATTATTCGGGAAATATTTCGATTGAATTTCTCGACTATTCGCTTGATACCGCTCCCAAATATCCCGAGGAGGAATGCAAGGAGAGAGACGTAAACTATGAAGCGCCGCTTCATGTAAAAGTTCGGCTCCACAATAAAAACACCGATGAGGTAATTGTCAAAGACGTATATGTCGGCAATTTCCCGCTTATGACCGAAAACGGCACCTTTGTTATCAACGGTGCGGAACGTGTCATAGTTTCGCAGATCGTAAGATCTCCCGGAATGTACTACGATTCGGCAATAGATAAATCGGGAAAACGCGTTTATACCGCAACCGTAATTCCGTACCGCGGCGCATGGCTTGAATATGAAACCGATGCGAACGACGTGTTCGGCGTGCGTATCGATAAGAACCGCAAAATTCCGGTCACCATATTTCTGAGAGCTCTCGGACTCGGCGAAGATAATGCAATAACCGATCTTTTCGGCGAAGATGTAAAGATTAAGAATACACTCGAAAAAGACGGAATGAATGCCGAAGCTCAGAAAAACGGCACAACAGCCGAAGAAGAGGCACTTAAAGAAATTTACCGCAAACTCCGTCCGGGTGAACCTCCGCTTGTCGAATCGGCACAGACGCTGATACACAATATGTTTTTCGATCCCAAGCGTTACGATCTTGCTCCCGTCGGAAGATTTAAGTTCAATAAGAAAATGAGCCTTGCCGGAAGAATCGAGGGCAGAACTCTCACAAGACCCGCTTTCTCGGTTACCGGAGAATATCTTTACGATGAAGGAACTGTTATAACCCCCGAAATCGCCAAGGATATTGATTTCAAAGGCGCAAATGAAGTATATGTCTCGGTTGAAGACGGAGAAAAGACTCAGGAACTTAAAGTATTTTCAAACGGTACCGTATATCCCGAAGCGGTTCTCGGATACGATCTTAAAGAAATCGGCATAAAAGAGAAAGTCGATTATGAGAAGCTTTCAAAGATTATAGAAGCCGTCGGAGATCAGGGCAAAGAGGCGGTAGTTGCCGAATGTGAAAGACAGATTGACCTGCTTGTCCCGAAGCATATAACCAAATCCGATATATATGCGTCAATCAACTACCTTATCTGCCTGTCGCATGACTGCGGCAATGTCGATGATATCGACCATCTCGGAAACCGCCGTCTGCGTTCGGTCGGCGAACTTCTCCAGAATCAGCTCCGTATCGGATTTACCCGTATGGATAAGATTGTCAAGGAGAGAATGACCGTTCAGGACAGCGAATCGCTCTCCCCCGAAAACCTTATAAATATCCGTCCGATTACAACGGCAATCCGTGATTTCTTCGGTTCGTCACCGCTTTCGCAGTTTATGGACCAGAACAACCCGCTTGCCGAACTTACTCATAAACGCCGTCTGTCGGCGCTCGGCCCCGGCGGTCTGTCGCGTGACCGCGCTTCGTTCGAAGTCCGCGACGTTCACTATACCCATTACGGACGTATGTGTCCTATCGAGACCCCCGAAGGTCCTAATATCGGACTTATATCATATCTCGCATCCTATGCCAGAATCAACGATTACGGCTTTATCGAGGCTCCTTTCCGCAGAATCGATAAAACAACCGGACAGGTTACCAACGAAGTTGTCTATATGACAGCCGATGTTGAGGATAACTATGTTGTGGCACAGGCGAACGAGCCTCTTGATGAAAACAACCGTTTCGTCAACCGTAAGGTCGCATCCCGTCACCGCAATGAAATACTTGAAGTTGACGCATCAAAGCCCGACTTTATGGATGTATCTCCGCGAATGGTTGTTTCTGTTGCAACTTCTTTCATTCCTTTCCTTGACCACGATGATAACGCCCGCGCACTTATGGGATCGAACATGCAGAAGCAGGCTGTCCCGCTGATGGTGAATGAGGCTCCTATCGTCGCAACCGGTATCGAGCATAAAGCCGCCGTTGACTCCGGAGTTGTTGTCATTGCGAAAAACTCTGGTACGGTTCAGCGCGTTACCGCCGATCAGATTGTCATTAAAACAGATGACGGCAAGACCGATGCCTACACACTGCTTAAATTCAAGCGTTCCAACCAGGGTACATGCATCAACCAGCGTCCGATTGTAGACGAGGGCGAATATGTTAAGAAAGGCGATGTTATAGCCGACGGTCCCGCAACCGATCACGGCGAAATTTCGCTTGGAAAGAATCCGCTTATCGGATTTATGACATGGGAAGGCTATAACTACGAGGACGCGGTCCTTCTTAACGAAAGACTTGTACGCGATGACGTATATACCTCCATCCATATCGAAGAATATTCTCATGAAGCCCGCGATACAAAGCTCGGTCCGGAAGAGATAACACGTGAAATCCCGAATGTCGGTGAGGATGCCAAGAAGGATCTTGATGCCGACGGTATCGTGCGCAAGGGAAGCGAAGTCCGCGCAGGCGATATACTTGTCGGAAAGGTAACTCCCAAGGGAGAAACCGAACTCACCGCAGAAGAAAGACTGCTCCGCGCCATTTTCGGCGAAAAGGCAAGAGAAGTTCGCGATACATCACTTAGACTTCCGCACGGCGAATCGGGTATCGTTGTCGATATCAAGATATTCTCACGTGAAAACGGCGACAGTGATCTCGCACCCGGCGTAAATAAAGTTGTACGCGTCTATATCGCACAGAAACGTAAGATTTCGGTCGGTGATAAAATGGCGGGCCGTCACGGAAATAAAGGTGTCGTTTCGAGAATACTTCCTCCCGAAGATATGCCTTTCCTCCCCGACGGTACACCGCTTGATATAGTTCTTAACCCTATGGGCGTGCCTTCACGTATGAATATCGGACAGGTTCTCGAGGTTCATCTCGGAATTGCGGCAAAACGTCTCGGATATAAGGTTATGACACCTGTATTTGACGGCGCAACCTATGAAGATATC
>CAZHPU010000087.1:0-6682 GCA_964534435.1 uncultured Lachnospiraceae bacterium
TGTCTACCTTTTTGCTCTTTTTTTGATTTTGCGAAAAATATTATACCTTATCGTGCTTTGTCATGCCTTCCCGCAAGTGCTGTCGGCCGGTGTGTCCGTCGTGACCTCCGGCTCTTTTTGTGTCCCGACCGCCGGGTGCCGCCTCAAGCGGAAAGGGCACAATATGAAAATCACCTACAAATTCGCGGACGGCACTGTATCCGAGGTCGAGGTGTCCGAGGAAATCGGGACACTTATCATGGACAGCCGCCGGGCTGAGCACGCCGGCAACGAGCGCCACCGCTATCACACGGCGTTCTCGCTCGATGACATGGACTACGAGGGCAAGGATTACTTCTCCGCTACGGACAATCCTGAAAAGGCATTCATGGAGAAGGAGTTCGCCAAGAATCGCGAGGCAATGCTCTCGCAGCTTACGCCCGTACAGAGGCGCAGATTCGAACTGTTCGAGGACGGTATGACCGTTGCGGAGATTGCCCGCAAAGTCGTACTTTGCCAGCTCCAGATTGTACTCAGCGTGCTTACGGCACATGGCTTTTGCTTTGCAGAAGCGACAGTGGTCACCGGCTTTGTACTCGCCCTTGCCCTCGGCGGCCAGCTTCGCTGTGGGTGACAAGGTTTCCTCTGCCCAGTGCAGGAGCTCATCCCGGCTGATGGTATAGGTGCTGACATTATCCCGGCGCGGCTGGAAAATGGTCATGCTCACGGCGTCGATGTCGTAAAGGCCGTCCAGCAGTTCCAGCGCACCGAGGGAGTAGCACATCATTTGCGGATTTGCCTCTGCCGAGACCAGCACGCCGAGACCGTACTTAAAATCGATGATGTGCATCGTGCCATCGGCAATGATGATGCAATCTCCGAAGCCGTAACCATCAGGCACATATCTGGAGAAGTCGAGCCGCTGCTCTATCAGCACCACCGGGTCAGGACAGGTTTCCTTTACCTTGGAAATAGTCTCTGCCACGAACGTGGCGTAGTCCTCCGCGCAGCCTTCCATTTCCGCATCGTAGAAGGTCAGGTCTTCTGTCGGGTCCTTTACCTCCCGGCCGAGGGCCTTTTCTACTTTGTACTGACAGAGGCTGTGGGCATCGGTGCCCTGCTGGGCATACTCGCTGCCGGTGTCCTCAAACTGCGCCGACAGCCTTGCGGACGGAGGGCAATTCAGCCACATGTGCGCTGAGGAGGGTGAAAGCAATGCGTGCTTTGCCATTACAGTCCCTCCGCTTCCTCTACCAGTGCGGCATACTCTTCCGGCTTGATTGCAGAGAGCTTGTCAGCGCCATGCTTGCGAAGCAGCGCCTTGACCTCAGCGGTTTTTCCGGCTCTGGATTTTTCCGTAAGCGCGGCTCGCACCTCAATAAAGGAATATTCCTTCTTTACCTCCGCGGGAGCTTCCGTGGTGGCTACCACCGGCGTTTCCGTTTCTTTTTCTCCGGAGAACATTTCGGTCAGCGTATCCGCTATCCCGATCAGGATTTCTCCGCAGTGCCTGAGTTCAAGAAGCTCCGCGGCAAGTTCGCTCATTTTTCCCATTGTCCTTTTCTCCTTTCTCAGATTTGTCTTGCCCGTTCCTGATCCCGGACGCGAGCAGCTTGGCGATGACGCTGATAGCAGTCAGGGTATCCGCGAGTTCTTCGCTCTGCGCATCAGCAACTACAGCCTGCGTTTTCATTGGTTTGTACCTCACTTTCCGAGTGGCTCTTGGCCTCTCTGAAAGCCCCATGACACTTTTTTGCGATTTGGCCGGAGAAATCCGAAAAATATTTTTCCGGGACTCTGTGCCTGTGACCTTCTGGTAGTCCCATGACACAAAACCGAAAAATGGCCGGAAAAAAGCAGCAGGTTTTTATGCCCGCCGCGGGGGAAAAATTTTTGAAATTATCCCGGCCAAAAATAAAAAAAGTGTCATGGGACCGTTAGGAGGAGATTTTTCCTCTGAATAACGATAAGGAGGTTCGTCTATGAGCGAACAAAGTACCTTGAAACGGCACCAGGCCATACGCTACTTTACAGAGAAATGTGGGGAGGTAAAAAAGCGTGTACGAACCTAAAGCAATTCAGACCAGTTATAAGGGGTATTTATTCCGCTCCCGCCTGGAGGCAAGATGGGCAGTCTTCTTTGATGCCTGCGGAGTGGACTGGGAGTATGAGCCGGAGGGCTACGACCTTGGTGACGGCATCCGTTATCTGCCGGATTTTCTGCTTCACGGTGTGGAAGGCAGAGACGGCGGTGACCTCTATGTTGAGGTCAAAGGAAAAATGACCGATGCGGATGCTCAGAAGATTAACCGCTTTGTGGAAGCGGGAGCAACGGACGAACACGGCAAGTATAACAGAGCCGTGCTGGTTGTCGGCAGAATCCCCGAAGGCGATGACATCGACGACATTATTCAGTATGTACGCGACCGCGCTTACTCAGACCACGGCGATTGGCCCAACGAGTTCAATTTCGAGAACATTGACGGAGATTACTTCGCGGCTCATCCCGGCATCAACCGCACCGGAGGCTTTGAACTCTTCGGCGATGCCGGCAGCTACCTCTGCGATATGGACGGTGAAGCAACCGAACGAGCCTACCGCAAAGCGAGATGCGCAAGATTTGAACACGGCGAAACGCCGATGATTTAAGGAGGCAGACCATGAAC
This sequence comes from uncultured Lachnospiraceae bacterium, assembly GCA_964534435.1. Lineage (GTDB taxonomy): Bacteria > Bacillota > Clostridia > Oscillospirales > CAG-272 > CAKSQF01. The sequence goes on from CAZHPU010000087.1 coordinate 2,646, forward strand.
TTTACTCTTTATACGGCGAACTGCACGGGCAACGCCGCCAACTGCATCTATCCGAACCCTGCGGATATTTCCTCTAAGGAAGATTTGGCTGCCGCCGCATCCAGAGACCATGTCTTTGCGGACTATAAGAACAGCTACCGCCTTATCGATAATTTCATCGTTTCCAACGTAATCCCTATGGACTGCGACAACGATCATTCTGATGACCCGAAGGACTGGCTCACGGCGGAAAAGCTGACCGAGCTGTTCAGCGATGTGGATATGGTCATCTATCCCAGCCGTCACCATATGCTTCAGAAAAACGGCAAGGCTCCCAGACCCAAGTATCATGTGCTGTTTGCCATCCCGGAATGCAGGGATGCCGCTATGTACTCGGCCGTCAAGACAGCCATTCAGAACAAGTACGACTTCTTTGATGACAACGCCCTGGATGCCGCCCGTTTCTTTTACGGAGCATCCTGTAACCCCGAGGATATTGTCTGGCACGAAGGCTCCCTCTCCATTGATGAGACCCTTGATGAAAGCGACTATCCGGAGCAGGCCGCGGAGAAAGCCGAAGCGGATCTCCCCGGCGGAGGAACTATCCATGAAGGAAGCCGCAACAACACCATGAGCCGTTTCGCAGGCAGAGTCCTCATCAAATATGGTAACTGCGACAAAGCATATCGGGTGTTCAGGGAACGGGCCGAAAAATGCGAACCGCCTCTCCCGGAGAAAGAGCTTCAGACCATATGGAACAGCGCCTGCAAGTTTGCCAAGAAGGTGCAGAGCCGTGAAGACTATGTCCCGCCCGATGAGTACAATGCCGACTTTGACGGCATGAAGCCGGAGGACTACTCCGACCTCGGCGAAGCCAGGGTGTTCTGCAGAGACTACGGTGATGAACTTCGCTTCACCAAAGCCACAGACTATCTCCGTCATGACGGCGTGTGCTGGCGTGAAGAACCGCAGCTTGCACTTGGAGCCGCCGAGGAGTTCCTTGACCTTCAGCTGGCGGATGCCCAGGACGCAGTGACCGGAGCCGAAGATGCTCTTGTGAATCTCGGCATCGACAAGGAAGCCGTCAAGAGCCGCGGCAAGGATCTGGCAAAGGTCGTGCCGGAGGATAAGCTCGGTCTGCTGTTTGCCCTTATCGGCGCGGACACCTATTTCAAGTTCGTCATGAAATACCGCAACTACAAGAACATCGTAAATTTCCTCAATGCCGCAAAGCCTATGCTGGCAATGGACATTTCCGAGTTTGACCTTGACCCGGATATGCTGAACACGCCGTCCGGCACATACGATCTTTCCAAAGGCATGACCGGAATGCACGAACACAGCTATGAGGACTATATCACCAAGGTTACGAACGTTTCTCCCGGAGATGCCGGAATGGATATCTGGCAGGAAGCCGTGAACACCTTCTTCTGCGGTGACAGCGACCTCATTGATTATGTGCAGATGCAGGTCGGCATGGCGGCTATCGGCAAAGTTTATCAGGAACACATGATCATTGCCTACGGCGGCGGTGCCAACGGCAAGTCTACCTTCTGGAACGCCATCTTCAGAGTCCTCGGAACTTACGCCGGGAAAATCTCTGCGGAGGCTCTGACCATGAACTGCAAACGCAACGTGAAGCCGGAAATGGCAGAGCTTAAGGGCAAGCGGCTCATCATCGCCTCTGAAATGGAAGAAGGCATGAGGCTCAATACCGCAACGGTCAAGCAGCTTTGTTCCACGGACGAGATTCAGGCGGAGAAAAAGTACAAGGACCCGTTCCACTTTGTTCCGTCACATACCCTGGTGCTGTACACCAATCATCTGCCGAAGGTCGGCGCGAATGATGACGGCATCTGGAGAAGGCTTATCGTCATTCCCTTCAACGCGAAGATAACCGGCAAGTCGGATATCAAGAACTATGCTGACTACCTTTATGACAAAGCCGGGTCTGCCATCATGAAGTGGATCATCGAAGGAGCGGAAAAAGCCATCAGAGCAAATTTCCGTACGCCTATGCCCAAAGCGGTGCGTGAGGCAATCGACCGCTACCGTGACTCAAACGACTGGCTCGGTCAGTTTGTTGAGGAACACTGCGATGTCAATCCGTCATTTCAGGAGAAGTCCGGAGAGCTTTATCAGTGCTACCGCTATGCTTGCATTCAGAACGGCGAGTGTGTCCGTAGCACTACGGATTTTTACGGAGCGCTGGAGAAAGCCGGATTCGACAAGCGCAGAACGAACTCAGGTAGGGTGATTGTCGGCCTCAAATTGAAGGAGGGGCAGGATTTTTTGGAGGAGTGACGCTTGTGCCATTCAGTTCCTAAACTTTCTATATAGCCCTTTGTGCCACTCACGACAGTCTTATCTAAAAAGTCCCTATAGAAGAAAAATAAGAAAAAATAGCCTATAGGGAAGTTTATGAAATGAATGTCGTGAGTGACACACCCCCCTGACGAAAGGACTCAGAGTATGATAGAAAAATACATCGAACAGAGGCTGGTGTCGGAAGTGAAAAAGTTGGGAGGCATATGTCCGAAATGCGTGTGTCCAAATTATGCGGGGATGCCGGACAGACTGGTATTCCTCCCTGACGGCAGATTCGCCCTGGTGGAAGTTAAAGCACCGGGTGAGAAACCCCGTCCGCTTCAGACTTCACGGCACAGGTTGCTGAGAGCATTGGGGTTTAAGGTGTATGTCCTTGATGACCCGATGCAGATAGGAGAAATCCTAAATGAAATACGAACCGCATGAATATCAGAAATATGCAACTGAATTTATAAAAACGCACCCCGTTGCCGCCATATTATTAAGCTGCGGAATGGGCAAGAGTTCCATAACCCTGACGGCAATAAACGATATGTTATTTGACACATTCGAGATAAGAAAAGTCCTGATTGTTGCGCCCATCCGTGTGGCAAAGGTATCGTGGCCGGATGAGATAAAAAAGTGGGATCACTTATCCGACCTCCGCTATTCCGTAGCGGTCGGCACAAAGGCAGAACGCTTCGCGGCTCTGAAGGCTGATGCGGATATCTACATCATCAACCGTGAGAATCTTCCCTGGCTTATTGAGAACACGGAGTTTGACTACGATATGGTTGTGCTGGATGAACTTTCGTCCTTCAAGAACTGGCAGTCAAAACGGTTTAAGGCCTTCATGAAAGTACGTCCAAAGGTCAAGCGCGTCATCGGTCTTACCGGAACACCAAGCAGCAACGGACTTATGGATTTATTCGCCGAGTACCGCTGTCTCGACATGGGTGAGCGTCTGGGAAGATTTATCGGGAAATACCGTGACGCATTCTTTAAGCCCGATAGATGCAACGGTCCCGTGGTGTATTCCTATAAACCGCTCCCCGGAGCGGAGGACGAAATCTATCGCCGGATATCCGACATAACCATCAGCATGAAGTCCACAGACCATCTGAATATGCCGGAACTCATAACCTCCGAGCATACGGTGGAAATGGACGAGGCTGAACAGAAGCTGTACGAGGATATGAAAAAAGACCTCATTCTTCAGCTTCCCGGAGGCGAGATCACAGCAGCCAATGCGGCGTCCCTTTCCGGCAAGCTGTCCCAGATGGCAAACGGAGCGGTGTATGCAGATGACGGAACCGTCACGGAGATACATTCGAGAAAGCTTGACGCTTTGGAGGACATCATCGAAGCGGCAAACGGCAGTCCGGTTCTTGTGGCTTACTGGTACAAGCATGACCTCGACAGAATCAAGGCAAGGCTTGACTCACTTAACGTCGCCTACGGTCTTATCGACAAGGACGAGAGCATAGCCGCCTGGAACAGCGGTGAGATTCCCGTAGGTCTTATCCACCCCGCATCCGCCGGACACGGACTCAACCTTCAGCAGGGCGGCAGCACAATCGTATGGTTCTCAATTCCGTGGTCGCTGGAACTTTATACGCAGGCTGTTGACAGGCTTTTCCGGCAAGGCCAGACAGCCAAAACGGTTGTGGTGCAGCACATCGTTACCAAGGGAACTATTGACGAGCGCGTCATGAAGGCTCTCTCCCAAAAGGAACTTACCCAGACGGCTC
>CAZHPU010000088.1:0-6620 GCA_964534435.1 uncultured Lachnospiraceae bacterium
CTTATGGGTTATATTCAAGCTGAACCAAATTATTTATATATGTTGCTGATTGCCGCAATTATTGTTGCGGCAATCGCGACGATTGTACTTATTATTAAGAAAATACTGGAATCCCCGTTTCATTATCCGTATAAAGTGATTAAGTTCGATGTTTCCGGTATGAGAACGCCGAATATAGATGACTTAATTGACAGATATTTAATTGATAATGGGATGAGCGGTTTTGACACGCATTGTGAATATGTTGAGAAATGGAAATCCGACTGCTTGCAGAAGATAGAAAAAAGTAAGTTAAAAAAGCGCAGAAGAGAACAGTATTTGAGATGTCTTAACGACAGAAATATGTTTTGCTTCAAATTGGTAAGGAATCAAACAAGATATAAACAGGAAAATTATGTGAGGACACCGTATAAAGTTGAAAATACAGTCGGCAGTTTTTCTACGGACTATAATTATCTGACGAAAAGATATAAAAAACTTCAAGGTATAGGTCTTGAATGTACTATATCGGAGTACAATTCAAAAGATCAGCGCAGGAGAATGACGAAAGCATTAAGAGAAGAAATTGCCGCCAGAGACAATTATACTTGCAGAATCTGCGGAAAGTATATGCCGGATGGGGTAGGGCTTCATATTGACCATATAGTGCCGATAGCTAAGGGCGGAAAGAGTATTCCGTCAAATTTGCAGGTTTTGTGTTCAAAATGCAATGGAAAAAAATCGGACAATTAAAAACAAGGAAATTATTTTAATAACAGAGGAGCAAGCCCGAGTTTGACCGCTCTTTTCCACACAAAATTACCGCGGCGGAAAGTAAAGAAACTTTCCGCCGCGGTATCGCTTTTTTATTTGATTTCGCGGAGATCGTAGGGTGTCGCCTGATATACGAAATAGTTGAGCCAGTTCGAATAGAGCAGATTCGCGTGCGAACGCCAGCGCACAATCGGCGCTTTTGTATCATCATCATCGGGAAAATAGTTTTTCGGCGGATCTATCGGAAGTCCCGCCGCCTTATCGCGGAAATATTCTTTCGCGAGCGTGTCGGCATCGTATTCGCTGTGTCCGGTGATGAAAATCTGCCGTCCGCGGTCGGTCATCAGCGCGTATATGCCCGCCTCGTCCGATGATGCGAGGATTTTCAGCGCGCCGACCTTTTCGACATCCTCACGCTTTATCGTGGTATGTCTGCTGTGCGGAACATAGAAAATATCGTCGAATCCGCGCAGAAGTATCGCCGAACGGCGCTCGACCTTATGCTCGAACACGCCGAACAGCTTCTTTTCGAGCGGATATTTCTCGATTCCGAAATGATAGTAGAGCCCCGCCTGCGCTCCCCAGCAGATGTGAAAGACCGAGGTTACGTGAGTTTTGCTCCATTCCATAATCTCGCAGAGCTCGTCCCAGTATTCGACCTTCTCAAACGGCATCTGCTCGACCGGCGCGCCCGTGATGACCATTCCGTCATAGTTGTTCGCCGAAATGTCGTCGAATGTCTTGTAAAAGGCGAGCATATGCTGATAGGGGGTGTTCTTCGATTCGTGGGTGCGGGTATGGATAAGCTCCATCTCAACCTGAAGGGGCGTGTTGCCGAGCAGTCTTGCGAGCTGTGTTTCGGTCGCGATTTTGGTCGGCATCAGATTGAGAATGAGAATTTTCAGCGGACGGATGTCCTGCCCTTCGGCACGGGTTTTGGTGATTGTGAAGATGTTTTCTCTGTTAAGTGTGTCGGCGGCCGGCAGTCCGTTGGGTATTTTTATCGGCATCTGTCTGCCTCCCTTTTTAATTTTGCGATTTTACAAGCGCCTGCTCGATGTCGGCGAGTATGTCGTCGACATTTTCGATTCCGATTGACATTCTGATAAGATCGGGGGATACGCCCGCGTCAATCAGCTGTTCGTCGGTAAGTTGTCTGTGGGTTGTCGATGCGGGATGCAGCACCGATGTGCGCGCGTCGGCAACATGAACGACAATCTGCGCGAGTTCCAGGCTGTCCATGAATTTGACAGCCGCCGCTCTGCCGCCTTTTACACCGAAGGATATGACTCCCGACTGTCCGTCGGGCAGATATTTCTGTGAGAGCGCGTAGTCGGGCGACGATTCGAGTCCGGGATAGTTCACCCACGCGACCTTGTCCGAATTTTCGAGATATTTCGCGACAGTCAGCGCGTTTTCGCTGTGACGTTTTATGCGCAGCGGAAGCGATTCGAGACCGAGATTCAGTATAAACGCCGAGATAGGGGCGGGCGTCATGCCGAGATCGCGCATCAGCTGTGTGCGCGCTTTTGTGATGTATGCCTTGTTGCCGAACGATTCGGTGTAGACGACGCCGTGATATGATTCATCGGGGGTGGTCAGTTCGGGATAGCGTCCGCCTGCGGTCCAGTCGAATTTGCCAGAATCGACAACGACGCCGCCGACGACGGTCGCGTGTCCGTCCATATATTTTGTGGTCGAGTGAATGACGATGTCTGCGCCGAATTCAAACGGGCGGCAGAGCACGGGGGTTGCGAATGTGTTGTCGACGATAAGCGGCATACCGTGCTTGTGGGCGAGATTCGCGTAGCGTTCGATGTCGAAAACTTTCAAAACCGGGTTCGCGATTGTTTCGCCGAGGAATGCGCGGGTGTTTCCGTCAATCAGTTTCTCGATTTCCTCATCGCTCATATCGGGGGTTACGAAGCGGACTTCGATGCCCATACGCTTCATCGTAACGGCAAGCAGATTGGTGCTTCCGCCGTAGATTGTGGTCATCGAGATGATATTCTGTCCGCATTTTGTGATATTGAATATCGAAATAAAGGTGGCTGCCTGTCCCGACGATGTGCAGAGCGCGCCGACACCGCCTTCCATATCGGCGATTTTTTCCTCGACGGCGGCTACCGTCGGATTCGAGATGCGCGAGTACATATGTCCGTCTGCTTTGAGGTCGAACAGCTGTCCGAGAAAATCGGAGGAGTCGTATTTATAGGTGGTCGACTGCCAGATCGGGAGCACGCGCGGCTCGCCGTTTTTCGGCTTGTAGCCCGACTGTATCGCCTTTGTCTCTATTTCGTAATCTTTCTTTTCTTCCATTTTTTTCGCCTCTTTCAAGTTTGTATGTTCATACGGTTTTTTCATAGGATAATTCCGCATAATTTCGGTTGTCTGCGGCTTATAATGCCCCATTATATCATAAAACCGCCGCCCTGTCAATAGCGGGCGGCGGTTTTGTATTGCGCGGCTTGTTTACCGCTGCGGTTTTTCACTCTTAGCCGTTTCGGCTTTCTTTTTGCGTTTTTTGCCCGAACGTACAAGAAGAAATACGATAAGCCCGACAACAAGCGCGAATATCAGAATATAGGGCAGATTTACGATAATGAATATCGAAAGTCCGCGCGCGAACTCTCCGATTGATGCGAAAGTGGTCGCGAGTCCGTCACCGATTTCCTCGAAATAGCCCTTTTCGGCGACTTCCGTGTAGATTTCGACCTCGTAAACCGATATGGTGACGGTCGAGTAGCTGACCTGATTTTCCATCGCGCGGAGCTGTGAGTTGTAGCTTTCGAGACTGCTTATGACCTCGGTGAGCCGTTCGCGGATTTCGAGAATCGAAGCCGTGTCTTTCGCGTCGGCGAGTATGCTTTCGAGCGCCTTTTTCTCGGTTTCGAGCACTTCGATGCGGCTTTCCATATCGACATACGAGAGGGTGACGTCGCTTGTCGTTTCGGATTTTGAGGTTATGATGCAGTTGTCGCCGATGTCTTCGAGAAAGCCGTCAAGACTGTCGGCGGGGACACGGCAGACGATTGATGCCGTACGGTTGGAGGCTGTCGCATATCCGTTTCCGCTTATTCGGCTGCTTTCGAGATAGCCGCCGCAGGCGGTTACCCGATCTTCGATTGACGGAATGAGAGCGTCGAAATTCTTGGTTTCGAGGCTCAGCGTGACCGTGCGGATGAGCTTGCGGTCGGAAAGTACGGTCGAATCGCCGTCGGCTTTTTTATCTGCCGACTCATCGGTTTTGTAAATATATTCGCTCTTGTTCGGAGTGATCACACCGTCCTCTCCCGATGAATTGCAGGAGCAGAGCGATGCGGCGAGTATCGGCGCAAAGATGAGGCAGAGCGCGCCCGCGAGTGCCGATTTGATTTTTTTGTTTGTAAACATTTTCGGAAAAGCTCCTTTCTTTTATATAATCGTATAATGCGGCTTTTTTCGGTTTTTTTGTATGAATTTGACTCCGAGTTCATTTTACATAATAAATATGAACATTTCAACAACATTTTACAAGGGGCGGCGGACGGCGGCCGCCGCACGGCTCTGTTGTGTAAAATCGGCATATAAATGACGGCGGTTATACGGCATTTGTTCAAATATCCGAAAAAAATTGAAAATCGCACAAAAACAGCGGCTTGTTTTTGTGCAAAACAGAGCCAAAATGAGCCGATTTTGATTACAATTTCTACACCTCAAAGTCGGGAAAAGAGGGCTTCGGGAATTGAAAAAAGGCGGCGAATGTGCTATAATGTAGGCGGCAGAAGTGTTTGCCGTGAAAAACGGGAAAAATGCCGGGTTTCGGCATAAATTCCGACATGAAAACACCGCCGAAAAGGACAAATTTCGTCCGCAAAACCACGGGAGGACTGTTCTATGGCAAAATCGGATAATCTCGCACTCTATCTGTTTCATCAGGGGACCAATTATCACGCCTACGACTATCTCGGCGCGCACAAAACCAAAAACGGCTACGTGTTCAGAACATGGGCGCCCGGTGCCGACAGTCTGCTTCTCGCGGGCGATTTCAACGGTTGGAAAGGCGAGCCGATGACCAGAATTTCCGAAATGGGAGTCTGGGAGATAAATCTGTCCGAGCCCGATCTCGAAGGGCAGAAATACAAGTTTGTCGTGCGCTCTCCCGCGGGCGAGCATTACAAAGCAGACCCTTACGCAACCTACGGCGAGACGCTGAAAGCGACCGCCTCGATTGTGCATACAAAAGAAAAATACGGCTGGACCGACTCGAAATGGCTGGCAAGACGGCGCGCGATTGCGGCCTCCGACGATTTCTATCCCGTACCGATGAACATCTACGAGATGCATCTCGGCTCATGGCGCACCCGTGACGGAAAAACGACAAAAGACGGCGAAAATTACCTAAATTACAGAGAAATCGCCGATTTGCTCGTCCCTTATGTCAAGAAAATGGGCTACACGCATGTCGAGCTGATGCCTATCGGCGAGTATCCGTATGACGGCTCGTGGGGCTATCAGGTCTGCTCCTATTTCGCGCCGACCTCGCGTTTCGGCAGCCCCGAAGATTTCAAATATTTCGTTAACACTCTGCATGAAAACAATATCGGCGTCATTCTCGACTGGGTTCCCGCCCATTTCCCGAAGGACGAGCACGGACTTTACAATTTCGACGGCGGTCCGCTTTACGAATATCAGGGCTGGGACAGAATGGAGCATACCGAATGGGGCACACGCTGTTTCGATGTCGGGCGCGGTGAGGTCGAGTGCTTCCTCGTATCCTCGGCGCTGGCATGGTTCAACCGCTATCATATAGACGGACTGCGTGTCGACGCGGTCGCGTCGATGCTCTATCTCGATTACGCGAGACGGCCGGGCGAATGGGTGCCGAATGTCTACGGCGACAACCGAAATCTCGAAGCAATCGCCTTTTTCAAGAAGCTCAACAGCGCGATTTTCGCCGAGCATCCCGATGTGCTGATGATTGCCGAGGAATCGACATCATGGGCATCGATTACAAAGCCGGTATCCGAGGGCGGTCTCGGCTTCAACTTCAAGTGGAACATGGGCTGGGCAAACGATATGTACGATTATGTGCAGACCGATCCCTATTTCCGCAAATATCATCACAAGGATCTCAACTTCTCGCTCTCCTACGCGTTCAGCGAGAACTATATTCTGCCTGTGTCGCATGACGAGGTGGTACACGGCAAGAAATCGCTCATTGACAAAATGTGGGGAACATATCATCAGAAATTCGCGGGAATGAGAATTTTCGGCGTCTGGCAGATGACGCATCCCGGCAAAAAGCTGACCTTTATGGGCTGTGAATACGGGCAGTTCCGCGAATGGGACTACGAAAATCAGCTCGAATGGTTTATGCTCGATTTCGAGAAGCACAGACAGCTTCACCTGTTCACCGAGACGCTGAACAATCTCTATCTGAGCCGCCGTGAGCTCTGGGAGCGCGATTTCTCGTGGGACGGATTCGACTGGATTTACGCCGACCGCGACAGCGACAATCTCATCGCCTACCGCAGAACAGATGCCGCGGGGCACGAACTCGTCTGCGTGATAAACTTCTCGGCGGTCGGATATACGGGATACGGCTTCCCGGTCAAGGGCAAGGCCTACCGCGTGATTCTCTCGACAGAGGATGAAAAATTCGGCGGAGACGGCAGAAAATATCCCGACATCATCTATGCCAACGATCTTGATATGATAACACTCGATCTGTCGCCGCTTTCGGCGGTCATTTTGGAGCCTGTCGGCGACAGGGAACTGCGGCTTCTCAAAAGAAAGCCCGCCGCGCCCAAATCGGATGCCGCCGCCGCAAGACCCGCGAGAAAGAGAAAGACGAACACCGAAAAAGGCGGCAAAGACGGCAAAAA
>CAZHPU010000089.1:0-6596 GCA_964534435.1 uncultured Lachnospiraceae bacterium
CGGGATTCATCGTGCGGCTTCTCGGTGTGGTCATCGGCGGAATAATCTACTATTTCGTATATCAGACGGTAATTTTTCTCGGTCTCGATGCCGACCTTCTCAAAATGCTGTCGGCGGTAATCGTTGCGGCATTCCTCGGCATTCCCTATATAAAGAAGAACTATTTCGCGAAAACGGGGAAGAAGGGGGCAAATAAAGATGCTTGAAATAAAGAATCTCACAAAGATTTTCAACGCGGGAACGGTCAATGAAAAGACGGCGCTGAAAAATCTCTCGCTCACTCTTGCCGACGGCGATTTCGTCACCGTCATAGGCGGCAACGGCGCGGGAAAATCAACCCTTCTCAATATGGTCGCGGGCGTTTTCCCCGCGGACGGCGGCAAGATTCTCATCGACGGCACCGACATCACCGCTCTGCCCGAACATAAGCGCGCGAAATATATCGGACGCGTCTTTCAGGACCCGATGATGGGTACCGCCGCCGATATGTGGGTGGAAGAAAACCTCTCGATTGCCGACAGACGCGGAAAAAGACACGGACTCGCATGGGCGATAACAAAAGACGACCGCACGAGATACAGAGCGGCAATCGCCGAGCTCGGACTCGGACTCGAGGACAGACTTTCGACCAAGATGGGACTTCTGTCGGGCGGACAGCGTCAGGCGGTCACCCTGCTTATGGCGACTCTCAGAAAGCCGCAGCTTCTTCTGCTTGACGAGCATACGGCGGCGCTCGATCCCAAGACCGCATCCCGCGTGCTCGAAATAACCGAGCGGCTTGTCGGCGAAAATAAGCTGACAACTCTTATGGTCACCCATAATATGCGCGACGCGATAAACTACGGCAACCGCCTCATCATGATGAATCAGGGGAATATCATTCTCGACATCTCCGGGCAGGAGAAAAAGAATATGACGGTCGAGGAACTCTTAAAGAAATTCGAGAAAATCAGCGGCGAACAGTTCGTAAGCGACAGAACGCTGCTGTCGTAAATCAAAAAGGCACAAAAAGACGGTCTCACACGAGACCGTCTTTTTGTGTTGACAAATATTCGGTTTTATGATAGGATTTCAATAGAAGAAAAAAATAAAAAAATTCAAAAAAAGCTGTCACAAAATCTCTTTTCATCCGTCTTATTGTGTGAGAGAGGGAGGCAGCCGATTTTAAGAAAGGAAAGCGGAAATGCGCGGTAAGGCATCGCTCGATTCGACAGAGAAAAACGAGCTGTTTGACAGAATTTTCAAAGACTACCACCGACAGATGGAATATACGGCGTTCGCGGTTCTCCAAAACAGACACGACGCCGAAGATGCCGTGCAGGACGCTTTTATCGCTCTCTCGGCACACGCCGAACTGCTGTCCGAAATGGAAAGTTTCAGACTTTACTATTATGTAACCGAAACGGCAAGACATAAGGCAATAGACCTTCTCCGCAAACGAAAAGATGCCGTGCGGTACAACGACGAAATCGACAGCGAAACCGACGAAAAAGATTTTACCGAGGATATTGCCTTGAAGGATTCGGCAGACGAAATGCTCATATATATAAAAGAGCTGCCCGAAAGATACAGAGATGTGCTTTCGCTATGCTATGTGAACGGGCTTTCGGTTTCCGAAATCGCGGATACGGTCGGCAGATCGGCGGCAACCGTAAGAAAACAGCTCGAACGGGGCAGGGCTATACTGCTGAAAAGATGGAAGGAGCGGCATGATGATTAAAAGAAAAAACAAAAGCGAAACCGCCGACGGCGAATTCGAAAAAGCGCTGAAAGACGGATTCGATAAATACGCAGGCGAAAAACTGTCGGAAATTCCCGATTTGTCGGCGGAGCCGTTCAATCAGCGGCTGTACAGAAAATGTCTGCCGACCGAAAAACGCCGCTCGCGCGCACTCGCCGCCGTCATGCTTGCCGCCAGCGTGGGCGCGGTGGTCATCGCCGCGATGATGTTCGCAAAAGTCGCCGACAGCGAAAACGCGGCGGTCAGGATGCCCGAAATTCCGAGTATCACAAGATCGGACGAAAAAGCCGACAACTCGGCAGACGGCAACACATACGGATCCGAAGATGCTGCCGACAAAATCGTTGTCACGCTTACCGCATCCGGCAAATCGACCGATCTGCCGACAGAGCCGTCGGCTCCGGACAGCAAGGAAGCCGCCGACGACACGACGGCAATAAAAGAAAATTCGGAGGGATATTTCAAACTGAACCACTTTGATTCGGCAGTCAGCTCGTTAAATATCGGCGGAAGCGGAGAATTTGCCGATTCCGAATATGTCGCGCTTCTCGACAGCCTGTCGGTCAAAGAGCTTTACCGCGAGAGTACATTCGCCAAAGACGGCGACGGGTATTGCGGACGGGTACGCATCTATCTCTCAGTCGAGGACGGCAAAGTCCCCGCGGCGGTAAGCTATATGATAAGCTCGGGAGGCGGAATCCCTTTTTCGTGCGCGGTCAAAGGAGTGCGCAAAGACGGTGGACTTGTTCCGCTCCACGATTATGTATGCGACGAGACGACCGACGGCGAATATAAGGTCAGCTTCTATATCGGACTCGGAGAGGACGGCGTGCCGACCTCGATGGCGTTCGACGAAATCTGCGTTCAGTTCGACTTTGTCGAGCTCACCTCCGAAAAAGATGCCGACATACCCGAATTCGTCATTTACGGCGCAGATGTCGGGGAGACGATAGTCTATGCCGACTATCTCGTACGAAACGGCAGCATCTGCTCGGTATCGACCAACGCCGAAAAGCTGACAATAGGCTCATCATTCGGCGGAACCGAAATCTACAGCATAAAATCGGGCGCGGTAAACGGTGAGGACGCCCCGAATCTCGTGAGTCTTACGGTGTCCGAAGGAATAGAGGTGATTTCGGCGGGCGCATTCGCAAACTGCGAGAATCTTGCCGAGGTCAATCTGCCGTCATCACTGAAACCCGGTTTTGTCGGCAAGACCGAACTTCTTTATCCGACAACCGAGGTATATATGCGGGAAATAAACGAAAACACCGATCTCAACGGCGACGGACAGATAGGACGGCCGTTTTCGAGCCTGTTCGAGAACTGCAAATCTCTTTCGGCGGTGAATATTGCGGAAGGCAGTTCTCACTTCAAATCGTCGGACGGGGTTGTCTATAATGCCGACGGGTTGAAAATTTTCGATCCCGCCGAAAAATCGGGAAAAAATGCCGATATAAGCGGAGCGGTAAAGTGAGTTTGGTTAAATCAACAATAAGAAATGCATAATTATGCATAAAAATACATCCGACAGACTGTCGGATGTATTTTTATTACGGCAAACCCGATTTTTTACCCGAAAATATTCGGAAAAAACTCAAAAAACAACAAAAAATCAAAAATCGGTCGGTCGGCTTTTATTAAAAGATAATAAAAATGCGAAAAAACTGAATAAATCGGGCAAAAATATGCTTAAAAGTATTGACAACCGCGTTTTTACATGCTATAATCACATCCATAAACTTACCGAAGTATATGCGGGAGAAAAAAGGCGGTCTGCCGCAGTTTTTCGGTGGGAAATATTAAAAAGGAGTACAAACAAATGAAACGTACAATCATTTCTGTTGTCGCTCTTCTTCTGGCCGCAGTCGTAATGCTTCCGATGTTCGCAGCCTGCAAGAAAAACGTCACACCGGCTACCACAACAACTGCCGACACAACAGATCCCGATTCAGGTAAAACAACGTACGAAAAAGTAGTATTCGATAAGAACAAGTCGTATATCTATAAGGATACCGTATCGGTTCTTTCGGCAAACTGGAACCCGCATACCTATCAGACAACCGACGAGTCTTATCCCGCTGACTTCCTCAGAGTCGGCCTCTACGGATTCGTATTCAACGATGCTCTTCACCCCTCCACTGTTGAAGGCGTGAAAGAGTATGAGGGATACACAATCATCCCCGAGATGGCTGCCGCAATGCCGGAAGACATCACAGAGGAAGTTAAAGCCCTCGACAACAACAAGTACGGCATTCCCGAATCGGCTACAACCGGTTACGCTTACAAGATTAAGCTCAACGAGAAGGCCACATGGGAAGACGGCACAGCCATCAACGCAGATACATATATCTACTCGATGAAGCAGCTGCTCAACCCCGATCTGCTCAACTACCGTGCTACCGACTACTACGCAGGCAGCTTCTCAATCGCAGGTGCGGAGAACTACGCATGCCAGGGCCAGTCGAAGTACAATGAAAACAGCGATAAACTCAACAAGTCCGACCTGACCAAGGGCGACGACGGCTTCTACTACACCGCCGACGGATCCAAGGTTTACATCGCAGTAGGCTACGCCATCAGCTGGTGCAACAGCAACTCTCTGAAAGACTATGTTGACGCATACGGCGACGCATACTTCGCAACCGAAACATGGGATGCGCTTGTAGCTCTTATGGACGACAACGGACTCGTTGCGCTTACCGATGAAAGCTACGACCTCTTCCTCCCCGTTATCACCGGCAACGCAGCATGGGGCGAAACAGAAGCAAACGCATTCAACTACTTCATCATCAATAAGAGCTACGCAGACAACATCGACTTCAATACAGTCGGACTTTACAAGACCGGCGATTACGAAATCGTTCTCGTTCTTAAAAAGTCGCTTTCCGGCTTCTACCTCCTCTACAACCTGTCCGGCAACTGGATCGTTAAGGAAGACCTTTACGAGAGCTGCCTGACAAAGGATGAGGCAACAGGCGTTTGGTCAACAACCTACAACACCAACGTAGAAACCACAAGCTCCTACGGTCCTTACAAACTCGTTGAATATGTAACCGACCAGTCGATGCGTTTCGTTAAGAATGACGCATGGTACGGCTACACCGACGGACAGCACACATATGTTGACCCCGAAGACGGCAAAGAGTACGATATGTACATGACAACCGAAATCACCACTCAGGTAGTCGGCGAGTCTTCCACAATCAAGAACATGTTCCTTAAGGGACAGGTTATGACCTACGGTCTGCAGTCCGACGACTTCGCTCAGTACAGAGACAGTGATTACTGCTACTTCACACCGAGTGAAACAATCTTCTTCTTCATCTTCAACGGCAACAAGTCGGCAATCGAAGAGAGAGAAGCGGCAGATGACTTCGATACCACAAAGTATGACCTCCAGACAATGGTTCTGACATCCTTCCGTAAGGCAGTCGCCGTTACATACGATAAGGAAGCTCTCTGCTCCGCAGTCAGCCCCTCGAGATCCGGCGGTTACGGCCTTATCGGCAACAGCTACATCTACGACCCCGATACCGGTGCGAAATACCGTGACACCGACTACGCTAAGCAGGCACTCTGCGACTTCTACTCTGTAGACGTTTCGAAGTACGAATCTCTTGACGCAGCCGTTGACTCTATCACAGGTTACGACCCCGAAGCAGCTAAAGTGCTCTACAAGCAGGCATTTGACGAAGCACTTGCAGCAGGCTACATCACATCGGCAGACGGCAAGACCTGCGATCAGACAATCCAGATCACATACGCTATGTCGGCTGACTCCGACTTCATGACAAAGACCATCAACTACCTCAACGAGAAGATGGCCGAAGTTACGAAGGGAACTCCTTTCGAAGGCAAGATCGTATTCGTTAAGTCGGCTGAACTCGGTGACGACTGGTCAACCGCAATCAAGAGCGGTACTTGCGACACAGTCCTTGCAGGCTGGTCCGGATCCGCACTTGATCCTTACGGACTGTCCGATCTGTACTGCAACCCGAACTACGCTTACGATGCTAAGTGGTTTGACGCTACAAAGGTTAATATCACTATCACCATCAACGGCGAAGAGCTCACAATGACTCTCTATCAGTGGTCCGACGCTCTTAACGGAACAGCTGTTACCGTTAACGGCAAAGAGTACAACTTCGGCGACGGATTCGCAGATGTTGACACTCGTCTTCTTATCCTCTCCAAGATAGAGACAACCGTCCTGAACACATACGACTACATTCCTATGCTTCAGAACGCAAGCGCAGCCCTCCTTTCCAGACAGGTTTACTACGTAATCGAAGATTACAGCCCTGTTATGGGACGCGGCGGCATCGCTTACCTCAAGTACAACTATGATGAGACCGAATGGCAGGCATTCATCGCCGATAATAACGGCGAGATTCCGTACTGATTTGAGTCTTTCACAGACAGTATAAAGGTATAAACCATATGTCCTCTACCGGAGCGGTCTATGACCGTTCCGGTAGATGGGCGTATAAGAATATCCGGTTTTTCCGGCTGTCGGGGCGGAGAGCAAGGTGCTGCCTGCTCATCTTACCCCGTTTTTTTTGTATTTTCGAGTATAATCGGAACTTTTTATAAACTATCTACCTACAACCGCTTTTATATTTCGGCTTTTTTTATTTTCGATAACACCTCTTATATTCGGCAAGCGTGCCGATTAAATTTGAAAATCCGGAGGCAGTCATGTCCAACTTAAAATATATAGCACAGAGAGTGGCGCTGATGCTGATGACGCTTTTCATTATCACAATGATGTGCTTCATCCTTGTCAGAATGCTGCCGGCGGTTGCACTGCCGTCGGAGGACCCGCATACCGCGATTGTCGAAGCACGCCGTG
>CAZHPU010000090.1:0-6575 GCA_964534435.1 uncultured Lachnospiraceae bacterium
CCGCCGTTGTTGTGGTAATCGGCGCCGCCGTGGTTACGGGTGCCGCCGTTGTTACTTTTGCGGTTGTGGTATCTTCCTTTTTCTTGTCATCGGTTTTCTGAGTTTCACTCTTGATTCCGGTGCTGTCGGGGAAAATGTCGGTTCGTACCCAGTCATAATATAGATAGACATCACGCACTACCGTAAATTTTCCGCCGCTCGAATAGCTGTTTTCGCCGTCAGACCACTTTGTGCAGCTGTATCCCTGCTCGGTCGCCGTGATTTTCGGGAGGGTTATCGTACTGCCTTTTTTCGCCACTATTGTGGTATTATCCTGAAGTCTTATCAGATATTCATCATTTGACGGATTTTCGGTGCTTCTCGCGCGAATCGACAGATAAGAGGTCTGGTAATAATCGTCATTGAAATTTATGCCGACCATATGGATAATATTTATTCCGTCTTCGCTTGTATCGAGCATCGACTTCGGAATCGTTATTTCGGCGGGCTCATCCTGAGAAAGAACCACCTTATCAAGCAGTTTTCCGTTTATATAAATCTCGGTATATCTGATTGACGTATGCTGTGTGGTGATTTTAAGCGTCAAATCCTGATTTTTCTTTATACCGTATTTGTAGGTCGCGGAGTATTCGCAAAGGCTTCCTTTATCTTTTTCGAGTTCGCTGCCGTCTTTATAGGTTATTGTCATCTGAATTCTGTCCGACGATGATATTCCGCAGCCCTCTATATTGGGATTTGACATTTTGAACTGTCTGTCCAGCCAGCTGATTCTGTTTTTCAACCACCTGTAAAGCGTTTTATATTCGGTATCGAAATCAACACATCGCGAATCGGTCATATACCAGTTAAGCGGCATCCCGTATTTTTCGCTGTCCTTATCGGTTTCGGCTTTTATGTAGTTATAGTAAGTCGGCATTATATCTATCATCTCGTTGACGAGATCGCGGATTTCAAACCAGCGGTCACATACGAGTGCGACATAATACGGATCGCCGCAAAGCTGATTCCACCATTCGGCGCGTCCCATATAGAACCATTGATTGTACGGATACCAGTCGTTTGTCAGGGTTACCTGATTTCCGCATCCGCCGTCAAAGTCCCAGCACGGACCGAAATAGATTTTGCCGCCGTCAATATAAAGGAATATCGAAAGCGCTCCGAATTCGATGTTTTTGAACAGGTTAAAAACAAGAAAATAATCTATCAGCGAATTCACATCGCAGAGCTCGCTGTAATGACGTCCGTCCGATGTGCAGAAGTTTTCCGAATATATCGCCTCTTCGAAATCGTTAAGCAGAGTTTTGACATAATTCAGCATTTCGGGGTTGGTATCGAGTGCTTTCGGGTTGTCAAGCTCAATGGGCTTACCGTGAGAAGTATAGAATTTGGTTCCGTCTCCGTCCATTCGGTTATCATATTCGATAAGATAACCGGACGTGATATCGAAATCGGAGGTATCATAATAATCGGAAATCACATAATTTCCGTATTTGCCCGAAGTAATCCACGAGAGATTGTTCTTCATTTTTTCGGCGAGTCTTTCAATCTGTCCGTCATCATACGACTCGGCGCGTCCGATTGCCTTGGCGACATCTTCGGCGCAGTCTTCCCAGTCGGGAATATCAACGCGGTCATTTGCGATTCTTATGCTCTCGCAAAGAGTATATATACCTCTGTATTCTCCGTTAAGATAAACGACAACCCATCTTGACTGCATATATGCGAGTCCCATTCTTCCCGACAGGTCATAGGTGAGTTTATTTCTCATATTGGTTACGTCGTAAAAATTCGCGATAAGTACCCAGTGCTTGCTTTTGCCCATTCCGAGAAGATCGGCTTTTTTATCGAGTTTTACCTTATACGAATATTTCTCGCCGCTTCCGAGACGGCGTTCGCTTGTCTCGAATGTCGAGTTTCCGCGGCAGCGTATTGTCATGGCGCCGCCTTCGGCAGTCGTATAATCATTCGTATATTCGGCATATCTCTTGGGCAGAGTCATACGGAATGTGCCTGTTTTATTTTCGGTTTTCGAATTTACCTTTTGACCGTCATCGGTTGTAAGATAAATTGTCGGCAGCTCCTCGCCGGACGCAACCGTCGCAAGACTTGACACGGCGCTGTCTTCGGTATTTTTTTCGGTATCCGCCGAGACGGCAGACGAAAAAATCGGAAGAATCATTGCCGCAAGCGAAAAGACCGCAATAATACGGCATACAATGCTCTTTTTTGTTCTGCTCTGTTTTTCCACTGATATTCACCCCGAATTATTTAATATGAAAATTTTTTTTGCCACATCTCATTTAATTTTATCATACAGTTTGTGAAATGTCAACATTATTTTACCCTTATTTTACCGTATTTTTGGTTTTTATTTCGGCATAAAATAAAACACGGACTTAAAAAGTCCGTGTTTCAGGTTGCTATAATGTTTTCAGCTTCCACTGCCGTCTTTTTTTGCTTTCTTTGACTTTTTCAATCGAATTACGACAAAGACGGCGACGGCGCAGACAAGAGCGGCAGAACCTGCCGAAATCGCGACAATCGCGCCGGCGGGCAGTCCGCTTTCCGTATTATCATCGGGCTCAACAGGGTCATCGGGATAAACAACAGGCTCTTCTTCGGGCTCGGCCATATCGGGGAAAAGAATCGTCCGCTTCCAGCAATAATAAAGATATGTAGATTCTTCAACCGTAAATTCGTATCCTTCGGGATAGATATACTCTCCATCTGTCCAGCCGAGTGCCTCGTAGCCCGCATATTTGACGGTTATTTCGGGAAGAGTGACAACGCTTCCCTTTTCAACAAGCTTTACTCCGTTATATCCGAGTTTCAGAGAGACCTGCGAATAATCTTCTTTCGGTGAAACAGTCGCTCTTACCGTCAGGTATCCCGCTCTGTAATATTCATCCGAATTGTTTATCATTGCAACATAGATAACGTTTACGCTGCCTTCGGTCAAATCAAAGAGACTCTTATCAAGTGTGACTTTTGCCGATTTAGACTGGGAACATTCTACTTTTTTGACAAAAACTCCGTTAACATACACTTCGGCATATCTGTGTGTCGTATGATTCGTCACTATACGCAGGGTTATATTGCCGCCGTCATTGATATCGTACTGATAATCTGCGGGGGCGCTCGCAACCGTAGATTTTTCTTTGACGAGATCCGCTCCCGACGATCTCAGGCTGAGCACAAGTCTGTCCGATTTTTCGAGTCCCCTGTCCTCCATATTGGGATCGCGCAGTGACCATTGTTCGTCAAGCCATTCGACGCGGTTATACATCCAGTCTTTCATGGTTTGAAATTCTATTTCGAATCCTTCGGTCTGACTTCCCTGCATATACCAGTTATGCGGTGCGCCCGCCCAGTCGTAGTTTTTCAGTGCCTCGTCCTCAATATAGTCATGGTAATAGTCCATAGACGTGAGCATTTCATCGACAAGATCGCGTATCTCAAACCAGCGGTTTTCGACTTTCGTAACATAGAGCGGATCGGCGCAGAGTTCCTTCCACCAATCGGCGCGGCCGCCGATATTGAACCAGTTATCATATCTGTACCAGTCATCGGTAAGCGTGACCTGGTTTGCGCTGGCATTATCGAAATCCCAGCACGGGCCGAAATAAATCTTGCCGTTTTCGATATAAAGATAAATCGAAAGCCATCCGAATTCGATGTTCTTGAACAGGTTGAAAATGATGAAATAATCAACCATCGAATCGACATCGACAAATTCGCTGTAATGTCTGCCGTCGGATGTGCAGAAGTTCTCCGAATATATCGCCTCCTCAAAATCATTGAGAAGATCTACGACATAGTTGTACATTTCGGTATTTGTATCAAGTGTCGAGGGGCTGCAAAGCTCAATCGGTTTTCCGTGAGATGTTCGGAATTTCGTGGAAGTTCCGTCCATTCGTTCGTCATACTCGATGAGATATCCCGAATTGATATTGAAATCGGATGTATCGTAATAATCGGAAATCTTATAATTTTCGAATGTGCCGGATGTAATCCAGCTGAGATCCTTTTTCATTTTCGTGACGAGTTTTGCCGTTTCGGCCTCGCTCATCGATTCGGCACGGCCTATTGCCTCAGCCACATTTTTTGCACGCTTTTCCCAGTCGGTGATATTTACGACCTGCTCATCAAGGCGAAGAGCTTCGCAGAGCGAGTAAAGTCCGTAATATGTTCCGTTGACATAAAGCACAACCCATCTTGACTGGGTATACGGCATACCCATCATACCCGACAGGTCATAGACGAGCTTATTGCGCATATTCGTAACATCGAATACGTTGGAGATAAGCACCCAGTGCTTGCTTTCTCCCATACCGAGCAGATTAGCTTTATTTTCGAGCTTAATTTTATACGAATACTTGCCTGTACCCGTAACATCGCCCGATGTATAGCTTGAGTTTCCGCGTGCTTTCATTTCGATTCGACCGCCGGTTTCGGTAGTGTATTCGTTTTCATACTCGGAAAATCTGTCGGTCAGCGTCAGGCTCATTGACGCTCCCTTGAATCTTTTGGTTTTATTGAGTTTTCCGTTATCGGTGGTTATATTCATCACCGGAATCTGCTCGCCGTCGGATATGAGCTTGTCAAGCTGTTCGGCAGTATCCGACAGGCTCGTATCTTCACCGCTCTCATCTGCGTAGAGGGCAGGCGCCGTTACCGAAAAAACCGCAACCAAAGCAAGTATGAACGATAAAAAGCGGCAGAATTTGTTTGAAATCCGATTCATTTGCGTTTCCTCTTTTATTTTATATTCATTCCGAGCGCTGCCGCTCCGATTATTCCCGCATCGTTTCCGAGTGTCGCTTTTTCGATTCTCGTATGATGTTTGCTGCGTTTGGCGTAATTTTCCTCATAGACCTGCTTCATCATAGGCACAAACAAAGTGTCTCCCTCGTTGCTGACTCCGCCGCCTATCGAAATCACTTCGGGCTGGAAAATATTCATCATATTGGCAATGCCCGTCGAGAGGTATGAAATATACATATCGCAGACATCTGCGGCGGCTCTGTCGCCTTCTTTTTTCATCGCCGTGAATGCGGTTCTGCCGCTGACCTTGTCTATGTCGCCGCCGCAGACCTTCCACATCGCGCTGTCGGGGTTTTCGAGCATTTTTTCTTTTGTCATATTGATAAGTCCGGTCGCCGACGCGTAGGCTTCAAAGCATCCTCTTCTGCCGCAGCTGCACAGTCTCCCGTCCTTTTCTATTACCGTATGTCCGATTTCGGCACCCGCGTGGTTGAATCCCGAATATATTTTCTTATCGATAATAATTCCGCCGCCGACACCCGTACCGAGTGTTATGACTATTGCCGAAGAAGCGCCTTTTGCCGATCCTGCGGCAGCCTCTCCGAGTGCCGCCGCATTGGCGTCATTATCAAGATAAACTTTATCGACGCCTATACGCTCTCTTAACTTTTCGACAATCGGATAATCGAGCATTTTGAAATTGCAGGCATATTCCACTATTCCGGTTTCGCTGTTCGCAATTCCGGGGGATGCGATTCCGCACGCCGAGATATCCGAGCTTTCAAGGCCGCAGTCGTGAATCAGCGACAGACAGAGTTTTGCCATATCGTCGATAATTTCGTCGGGTTCGCGCGATGCGCCCGTCGGTGTACTTCCCTTTTTTACAATTTCAAAATTTTCGTTCACAACCCCGACTGCGATATTGGTTCCGCCGAGATCAACTCCGAGATAATATTTCATAGCCGCAATATCCCCCTTAATTTTCCGTTTTATCCGATTTATCCGATTCTTCGGGTCGGGCGGCGGTATTGCCGCCGTCAAATGCCTTTTCGAAAAGTTCACTTGCTCTGTCCGATTTACCGCAGAGCCAGAGATAGGCGAAAAGCGCTTCAAGCGCGGTTGCTTTTCTGTACTGCGCAACGGTTGCGCTCGGCGGAGGCGGTGCTTTGCTTTGATTTCTCGCCCGTCTGAACACGTCCGACTCGTCATCACGAAGTTCGGAGACTATTCTGTCTGCCGCCGCCGACTGATTTACCGCGGTTACATAATCCATTGCCATGCGGTTCAGTCTGCCCGCTCCGCTGTGACCTTCTTTTATCAGCCGCTCTCTTACAAGCACTTCGAAAACGGCGTCGCCGAGATAGGCAAGGTCGGCCGAAGGTATCTGCAAAGGATCCATATAGAACTGTTTCCCCTTTTCAAGTAGATGATAATCATTTTAGCATAGTAACTATTTTTTGTCAAGCGAAAATTATGATATTTGTAAAAAAGCACCATTGCGGCGAACACAAAGCTCAAGAATCGGGACGTAAACCGATTCGCTGTCGCGAATTGCATGGTGCGTTGCCCCTACAAGGGCTGATAAACCGGATACAGAAAGGAAAACCTGTACAGATGTATCAATCCCTCAGTCAGCCTATCGGCCGACAGCTCCCTTTACCGGGGGGAGCCTTTTACGTTTCCAATATAAAAATGAAAAAGGTCGGCACAGCCGACCTTTTTCATAATTGCACATTGCAAATTGTACATTTTCATTATCCCGAGCGGTATTTGACGGTTTCGGAACGAAATGAATGTCGTAAGACATTCAA
>CAZHPU010000091.1:0-6574 GCA_964534435.1 uncultured Lachnospiraceae bacterium
CAGTACTACCCCGAACCGTGGATGCGGACAAGCTGTGATATCGATATTCTTGTTCACGAAAACGACCTTGAACCCGCCGCCGCGGCAATAACCGATAAATCGGCATATAAGCGGGAATCAAAAGGCTCTCACGATATTGACCTGTTTTCGGATAACGGTGTTCATCTGGAGCTGCATTACAGCTTGATAGAAGATAAAATCATAGGTTCAACGGTGAATTTATTGCAAAATGTATGGGATAAGGCGTCGCCCGTTTCCGATACTTCCGAATATGCTTTCGGGGACGATATGTTTTTTTTATATCATATCGCTCATATGACAAAGCATTTTGTTTACGGGGGATGCGGCATTCGTCCTTTCCTCGATATTTGGGTGCTGAATCATCGTGTCCCGTTTGATAAGGAGAAGCGCGAATCGCTTCTTGCCGAAAGCGGATTGCTTAGGTTTGCGGCCGAAGCCGAGGCGCTGTCCGAGGTATGGTTCGGCGATAAACCGCATACCGACATAACACGCCGAATGGAAAACTATATCCTGCGCGGCGGTGTGTACGGTACAACCGAAAACCGTGTTTCGGTTCAGCAGATTAAAAAGGGCGGAAAACTGCGCTATGCGCTGTCCCGTATCTGGCTTCCTTATGATATATTGAAGTTTCACTATCCGTCGCTGGAAGGAAAGCGGATTCTGCTTCCGATATATGAAATCCGCAGATGGTTCAAACTCCTCTTTTGCGGTGGCGCCAAACGGGGCATCAACGAGCTGAAATTAAATTCTTCCTCCACACTTGAAGACAGAGAAAAAGCCGAAGAATTACTCCTGATGCTTGAACTCGACCGTTGAAGGCACAGCGAGTACATATAAATAATTAAAAACCCGAAATTTTCGCAAACAAAAAACACGGTGTACGGCAGTTTTACTGCCGTACACCGATTTTTACGCCGATTTGCCGTTTGACCGACAAATCATATTAGGTTATCTGCCGTATTTTCTCTTTTTGCCCGCAAGTGCCGCCGCGACAGTGCCGCCGCCGACAATCAGCAGAGCAAGCAGGAGTGAAATATTGCCGTCGCCTGTCTGCGGAGAGACGATTTTTGCGATTTCCTCTTCCTCAACGACCTTGCCGCAGACGGTGCATTCTTTGTGACGGCTTCCGACCTCTTCGGTTGTGGCTTCCTTGTCTGTGATCCAGTCGCCCGCGCTGTGTTCGGCTTCTTCTATGCAGCCTTCGCTCTTGTCGCAGTTTTCGATCGTGCATTCTTTCCAATGCTTTGTATCATCCATCTGCCATTCGGCCCCGTCAAAGCCGTGTGTATGCGGAATGGATATGATATATGTAAATTCCGAAAGGTCGCTGTTTAACATTTCGGATTTAACGGTAACGGCCTTGATTGTCGTCGTTACCGATTTTCCCTGCGTACCGGTTACCGATACCGCGCCCGAATAAAGCTTCGTTGTTCCCGTCGGATTTCCGTCCTCGTCAAATGAAGGCTCGGTGCCGTCTGTCGTGTAGTAGATTGCCGCGCCCTCTGTCGCCGAGCTGAGTTCCACGCTCTGATTTTCGGTATAGGTTTCGCTTTTCTTATCCGATACGGGCGCTTCTGCGACTTCGACCACGTCGCCGATTTCTGCGGGCGCGCTCGCGTAATCGGTCTCATAGGTTCCGTTGACATCGGCCGCAAGGATATATACAAAGTAGTCGCTGCCGAGCGTTTTTCCGTCCAAACTGTCGGGAAGCGCGAATGTTCCGCTGCCTGTCACGGAGAAGCTTTCGGTGTTTAATTTGCCGTATGCGAGTATGTTTGCATTATTCGTGTTGCCCGCCGTGTATTCGGCGTCGAGTACAAGAACGGATACCTCGGTGGCATTTGCGCTGTCGGTTCCGCTTATCGAATACGGGATTGTCAGAAGACTGCCGCATTTTTTGACAGCTTCACCCTTGGTTTTCGCGATGGTCATATTTTCGTCTGAAAGCGTAAACTTGTAGACCGAGCCCGTATCCGCGGTTGAAATAACAGTTGAGAAGAGTACGGAGTCAAGATTCATATTGAAAGCGGGGCGGGCATAACAGAGCCAGTAGCTGACAAATATTTTTTTAAGGTACCCGCCTCCATTGTAGCAGTGCGCGTTGTAGTAACTGGTTTTATTTTGCGAGGTGCGGGTCCACCACCAGATGGCGTCTCCGTTGGGTTCTGTGATGTCCTTTACCTGCAGTTTGCTGCTTGCCCATCCCAGGCTGCTTGCCTCATCGGATGATAACGCGAACAGATAAGCATTTTCAATATCGGGCGAGTCGTTATGCATACTGCCGCCGCTTAATGTTGTGGCTTTTATTGTTTCCTTTTCGATTGCCGTAAACAGACTGCCGTACAGCTCACTCATTTTTGATTCAAGCGTACTGCCGCTGTATAAATGGTCTCCGCCGGCATTGAATTCCGATGTTCCGAATGTGTACTTGGCGGCCAGAAACGCCGTACCGTTTGTCGTATCCATGCCGATTACATACCACGGAACGTTGTAGCTTTTGTTTTCCTCGGGACTGTACACGCCGAAATACACTGTGTCGTTCGTCGTGATTCGGTCTGCGCCGAGCTTTACGGTCAGATCGGTGCTTTTGCCGTCGTTGCCGTCATCGGTCTCGCCTTCCGCAAATACGGCGGCAGGCGCAAGACAGAAGAGCATGACAAACGCAAGAAGCAGGCTTAATATTCTCTTTTTCATTTTCTTTTCCTCCGAATTTTATTATTGTCCGCTTTATATTCAATCGGCAGCGGACAGACCGAGAGAAATTATTTTTAACCGTTTAACCGTCGGTTGACACGGCTTTGACTTACATAGGACCTCCTTTTAACGCAAAAATCGGAGGCAGGGCAAAAAAGCCCCGTCTCCGACGGTTAAATCTTCGATATTATTATAAAATCCGACTTGACATGCCGAAAAAGCGGCGCTATGCTCCCGCGCCGAGCCGAGCCGAGCCGAGCCGAGCCGAGCCGACAGCATTGTCGCACAATTCGTCATCATTGTAGGATTCTCCGTTCGTTAAATTTCGCGGAACAAATGGCGGTTTAACCGCAGCTCACTATCCGCATAACCATTATATCCGAGGTTTCGGAAAATTTCAACGGTTTTTTCGTAAAATATTCGTTTTTTTGTGAAATATTTTTCATATTGCGTTTGACGCGGACTCTTTTTTCTTCATTCTATCTGCGATGCGGTTTTGATAAGGTGATAAGCGGACTTATTGCCGTGCATTATCGATTCCTTGAACATAAGCTCACATAAGTTCGGGAACCTGTCGATATGCTTTGCGCCGGCGTAGGGAAATTCGTCCATTGTAAATCTTCCCCACATATCGCGGATATCGTCTCGCATCATGTTCCCTATCCCGTATTTCACACAATATCTGTATTCTATATACTTTGCCAGACTCTCGACAACCGTTATGCTTTTTTCGTCATCATATGTCCATTTTCTTTTGTCGGTCATCTGAATATAATGAAAAGCATGAAAATATTCGTGAGCTAAAAGTGAATTAAATATATCATTAACATCCGACTCTTCAAGATTTTTCAGATGATACACCGTGTCAATGTTTTTCATATAGAATCTTATTTCCCATTTCTCCGCATCAAATTGACCGAGCGTCAAAAAACGTCTTTGTCTCTTTGCCGTTTTTTTCTGAATCGATTTGATTTTTCTTTTTAATCCCCGACATCCTTCGATAATATCACTTATACATCTTATTAAACCGTTCAATTCTTCATCCCAAGGCTTGTTCTCATCTAAACGTTTGCTTATGGCTTCGAAAAGTTCTTCTATTCTCTTCAGCTGTTCTCTTTCGGCACCCGATTTCCCGCGTATGCTGTCTAACAGCTCCTTTATATCCTTATTTATTTCCTCTGTGCTGTATTTTCCGTAAATTTCGGACGGGCTCTCGTCGTATACAAAATTAAGTTCGATTTCGAACAGTTTTTTTCTTTGTTCTTTTGTTATATCCCGATGTGTTTCCGAATAAAAGAAATTCATCGATCTGGGAAGAAATCCTATATACATGCCTAATTCGTGTCTTTCATCGTTCATTACCGTCATCCCCTTTAATTTTCCGTTATCCGAATCTCTCGGTACAAATATGATACCCATGATATGCCCGATTTTCAAGTGATTTTCGTCATAATGCAAAAAACATATCGAAAAAGCGTGAAAAAAGCAGGGGCACCGGCGAGTGTCCCTGCTTTTTCGATGACGCGTCATCCTTTTATCATTTTTCCGATGCCCTTAAAGAAATGTCCGTTTGCCATTTCGAGCATACCGGGCAGAACGCCGCCCTTCATGCCGCCCGAAATCTGCATCGAACGCAGCGGAGATCCCGCCGATGAATTCATGAGCATACGGAACTGCGGGTTTTCGTAGTCGATTTTGCCGCCGAATCCTTTGGCGACCGTCTTTTCAACCGCCTTGAACATGATTTTCATAACAAAACTGTAATCTTTCATTTCGATGACGGTATTGTCCATTGTAAACGAGCCTTTTTTCAGCACGGGCGGGGTATATTTCCGTCCGAGCATCGCCTCAAAATCCGCCTGATTCGGCTTGCCATTGCAGTTTTGATACCACGAATTCTTCTGCCATGACGGCACGGGAAGAGCCTCGCCGTCCTTTTCAATGTCTGCGGTCAGCCCTCCGACATTTACGGTGTATCTGCCTGCGGGAACTTTCCACCCGCCCTGCCAAACGGCAAAACTGCGGTCGGTAAGCTCAAAAGAAACGGTCTCCGCCTCGCCGGGCCGCAAAAATATCTTTTTGAAGCCTTTCAGCTCCCGAATCGGGCGGTGAATGCCGTCCTGCGGAGCCGACAGATAGAGCTGTACCACCTCGGCGCCTGCGCGTTTTCCGATATTTTTCAGTTTAACCGTTACGCTTTCGCCGTCAACCGTCAAGTCCGAATAGGCAAAATCGGTATAGCTCAGTCCGCAGCCGAACGGCCAGCGGACGGGGACTTTCGCCTTGTCGTAATATCGGTAGCCGACATAGATTCCCTCGGTGTAGAGAGCATCGCTCTGTCTGCAATATGTTTCGGATGACGGAACATCCTCATATCTGTACGGCCAGCTCTCGGCGAGTTTTCCCGACGGGTTGACCTTGCCGTAAAGCAGATTCGCGGCCGCTTCTCCGCCCGCCTCTCCGCAGAGCCCCATATACAGAATGCCCTTGACACCGTCCGCCCACGGACATTCGACAGCCGATCCGCACATAAGCACAACCACCGTGTTGGGATTTGCCTTTGCGACCTCCTCAATCATGCGGATATGTCCCTGCGGCATTTTCATATTGTCTCGGTCAAAGCCCTCGGATTCGTATCTGTCGGGCAGTCCCGCGAATACCACGGCAACATCCGCACCTTTCGCGGTTTCCACAGCCTTTGCGATAAGTTCGTCGGTGGTATCGCCGTGTTCGTCACAGCCGAGAGCATACTCTCCGATGAGAAAATCAATCGGCTGTGAGAGTTTTCGGGCGTTGACATGGCTGCTGCCCGCGCCCTGATAGCGCATATTCTTCGCCATCGAGCCGATAACCGCGATTTTCGCGTCTTCACGCAGCGGCAGAATGCCGTCCTCGTTTTTCAGCAGTACCGCACCCTGCTCTGCGGCACGCCGCGCGGTTTCGTGATGCGCGTCGTAATCGCATTCATATGGCGATTTGAGCGTGTCCGCCGCCCGAAATACCTGTTTCAGAATTCTGCGGACGCTTGCGTCAATCTCTTTTTCATCGAGCGCGCCCGACCGAACCGCCTCGGCGCATTCCCCGAACATATAGTCGCTGCCGCCCGGCATATTCAGATCACATCCCGCGAAAAATCCCGCAACGCGGTCGTTCATCGCGCCCCAGTCGGTGACGACCATGCCGTCGAATCCCCATTCGGTGCGGAGAATATCGGTCAGCAGTTTTTTGTTGTCGCTTGCGTGTATGCCGTTGATTTTCGGATAGGAGCACATCACGGTAGAGGGTTTGCCCTCTTTCACGGCAATCTCGAACGCCGTAAGATAGAGCTCACGCAGACTGCGCTCATCTATAACGGAATCGGATGTGAATCGGCTCTTTTCCTGAGAGTTTGCGGCGAAATGTTTCAGACTCGTGCCGACACCCTGCTCTTCCGCGCCCCGTATATATCCCGCCGCAATCTTTCCCGCAAGATAAGGATCTTCCGAAATGTACTCGAAATTGCGTCCGCAGAGCGGATTGCGTTTCAGATTCGCCCCCGGTCCGAGAACTACGCCGACATTTTGATTTTTCGCTTCCTCGCCGACGGCTTTCCCGACCTCAAAAATCAGCGCCTCGTCCCAGCTGTCGGCGGTTGTAACGCCCGACGGGAAACAGGTCGCGGGATGTGAGCCGTTGACGCCCAGCATATCCGCCGTATCTTCCTGCTTGCGCAGTCCGTTCGGCCCGTCGCAGACGAACATCGACGGGATGCCGTATTTTTCGTACGCCTTTGTTTCCCAGAAAGAGCCGCCCTCGCAAAAGGCGATTTTATCTTCAAGCGTCATTGCGGCAATGATTTTATTTATTTCTCTTTCGTTCA
>CAZHPU010000092.1:0-6520 GCA_964534435.1 uncultured Lachnospiraceae bacterium
TTGTGGCAAGGGGAGGTACCGACCGCGAGGTCGGGGGAGGGGATAAACCCAAAACGCATTCGCGTTTTGGCTTAAATATTTGCCTAAATGTCTTACGACATTTATTCGGCGTTGCCGAATACGTCAAATATCCGCTCTCTCCCAAAGCCTCCCCTTGCCATAAGGGGAGGTGGCACGGCGACAGCCGTGACGGAGGGGATAAACCCAAATCGACAAATCGATTTGGCATAGTCGCCTTGAGGATTGCGGAAAATCAAAAAGGCGGGACGTCGTCCCCTACAAGGTCTCTCACAAACTGTCTGCGCTTCCCGAAAAATATCGCTCTCTCCACAAGGCTCCCCCCGGTAAAGGGAGCTGGCAGCCGTCAGGCTGACTGAGGGATTGCTTAATCGGCGTTGCCGAATACGGCAAATATCGCACGGGATAAACCCAAACCGCAAAAGCGGCTTCGGGTTATTTATAAGAAAAACCATCACAATGACATTTGAACTAATGAAAGGAACATCTTAAAATGTCAACCGAAAACAGCAATGACAACAAAAATAACGAAAATACCGCAAATACCGAAAAAAAGGGCGGATGCCCGAAAAATCTGCCGAACATACTGACGGTCGCGCGCGCGATTCTCGTACCCGTATTCATGGCCGCCGTGATATTCGACGTCGGCGGCGGCGACGCGACACGCGTCATCGGCGCGCTCCTCTTCGCCGCAATCTCGTTTACCGATATGCTTGACGGCAAACTCGCGAGAAAATACGGTCTCGTAACCGATTTCGGCAAATTTCTCGATCCGCTTGCCGACAAACTGCTGGTGCTCGGCGCGATGCTCTCGCTTATCGTCTATATGTCGGACGACAGAGTTTTCTCGATTCTCGTTGCCTTTTCGACATTCATCGTGATTTTAAGGGAGCTTGCGGTGACATCTCTGCGCCTTATCTGCAAAACCGGCGGCGGCAAGGTCATTGCCGCGAATATGGCGGGCAAGGTCAAGACGGTATCGCAGATTATATTCGTAATCGCGGCGCTGATTGAGCCGCTGCTCTGGGAGATGCCCGTGCTTACCTACACCTCGCTTTTCGTGATGGTATTTATGACCGTCTATTCGGGCATAAACTATTTTAAGATTTATCTGCCCTCGCTTCGCGGCGAAAATGCGGAAAAATAAAGAAAGCGGACTGCAAAATGGGAAAGCTGATTGTTATAGACGGGCTTGACGGCTCGGGCAAAGGAACACAGAGCAGACTGCTCACCGATTATTTAACCGAAAACGGAATGCCTGCGCGCCGAATCGATTTTCCCCGTCACGGGAAAAAGTCGGCGGCGCTTGTGGACGGCTATCTTGCGGGAGAGCTGGGCGGACATCCCGATGACACGGGCGGATATGCCGCCGCGACATTTTTCGGCATTGACCGCTACTGGTCATACCGCACCGAATGGGGCGACGACTACAAAAAGGGCAAAATCATAGTCGCCGACCGCTACACGACGGCGAACGCCGTTCACCAATGCTCAAAGATGCCGAAATCCGAATGGAACGGCTTTCTCGACTGGCTCTGGGACAACGAATACGTGAAACTCGGCATACCGAAGCCCGATCTTATAATCTATCTTGAAATGCGGCCCGACATCTCGCGCGCGCTGATAAAGAGCCGCGCCGAAAAAGACGGGCGGCAGACCGACATCCACGAAACCGACAGCGGCTATCTCGACCGCTGTTACGAGGCGGCGCTCTATGCCTCAGATTATCTCGGCTGGAAAAAGATTGTCTGCTACGAGGGCGACTCGCCCCGTCCGATTGCCGACATTTTCGAGGAGGTCAAGGCCGCCGCTCTCGAATGTATAGGAACGCAGGGAACGCAGGGAACGCAGGGAACGCAGGGAACGCAGGGAACGTCAGGGAACCCTTTTTGAAAAAAGGGGTCCCCGAACCCCTCCCAAAAACTTTTCAAAAGAGACATCAGAAAAACCTTTTTTGAAAAAAAGGTTTTCCGAACCTTTCCAAAAAACTTTTGGGCAGTAAAAAACACGAACATTTTTAGGAGGAATTATGATTTACCTCTTTCTTGCGGACGGCTTCGAGGAAATCGAGGCGCTCACTCCGCTCGACATTCTCCGCCGCGCGAACAAACAGATTAAAACGGTCGCCGTCGGTACATCCGACCTCTATGTTAACGGCGCGCACGGCATAAAAGTCGCCGCCGATATGAATATCGCCGACCTCAAAACGGCCGATGCCGCATCAGCCGAAATGCTCATTCTGCCCGGCGGTATGCCCGGCACGAAAAATCTCGATAAAAATCCGAAACTGTCCGAAATCCTCGAACTCGCGAAAGAAAACGACGGCGTAAAGCTCGCCGCAATCTGCGCCGCACCCTCGATTCTCGGCAAAAGAGGATTTTTCGGCGGCGGCAAAAAAGCGGTCTGCTTCCCCGGATTCGAGAATACGCTTGACGGCGCCGATGTCTTATATGACGGAGTCTGCCGTGACGGCAGGATTCTTACCGCCGCAGGCATGGGCGTTGCCCTCGATTTCGCGCTTGCCGCTCTCGAAATGCTCGACGGTCATGCCGCCGCCGAAAAGACAGCGGCATCGGTAATCGCCGACCGCCGCTGAAACGGAAAAACGGAAGGACAGGATAACGAAAAAATGGAAGAATATCCGGAAAATCAAAAAATCGGCGGATGGCAGAATGTCAGAGACCGGAAGAACGAGCTCAGGGAAGAGTACAAACGCCGCCGTCTTGAACTCACCGAAAACGCCGAGCTGAAATCGGCGGCAGACCTCGCGGTTGTCGGCAAAATCGCCTCGCTTACGAGTTACAGATACGCCGCCGACATACTTTTCTATTATCCGAAAGCCGACGAGATAAATCTGCTGCCGCTTGCCGAAAAGGCGCTTGCCGACCGAAAAAATGTCTATTTCCCGAAAGTTTTCGCCGCAGGTGTGATGGAATATCGGCAGGTTACCGATCTCACGTCGCAGTTTACCGACGGCGTATTCGGGCTTCGCGAGCCGAAAGACGGCTGTCCGGTGCTTGACAAGAGCATACCGCGCGGATCGGTGCTTATGATAATCCCCGCCCTCTCGGTCGACCGTGACGGATACAGGCTCGGCTACGGAAAAGGCTATTACGACCGCTATCTCTCCGATTTTTCGGCGACCGCCGTCACCGTAGTCTATCACAAACTGCTTGCCGACCGTCTGCCGCGCGGCAGATACGACAAAAAAGCCGATCTTGTCGTAACCGAAAAAAAGATTATCTATCTTCAAAAATGACAAATCCGCCTCATACGGGGCGAGATAAAAGAACTGAGAAAAATAAGGAATTTTTATGAAAAAACTGCGCGCCTCGACAAAAGTGCCGCTGCTGATACTGTCGATATACTGCCTGCTTGCCCTGTCGTCGTCGCTGACATGGCTGTGGGGGACCGATGAGGCGTCCGCCTTCGCGTCGGCGATAGTCATACAGGTGCTGACGCTTGTCATGCCGACACTCTTTTACAGCCGCCTCTGCCGTCTGTCCTTCACGAAAAAACTGAATATCAGAGTCTTTTCGCTCTCGAAAATCCTGCTTCTTATCGGACTGCTCGGCGTGATGATTTTCGGCACGCTGACCGTAAGCATACTCTGGAGCATGGTTGTCGGCAGCATATCGGGCGGCACGGCGGCATCGGGCGACAGTATGTCGACTCTCGAATCGGCGAATGTTCTTTATGTCGTTTTCGCCCTCTGCATCGTGCCTGCGGTCTGCGAGGAATTCGTTTTCCGCGGAGTCATTCTCTCCGAATACAGCCCGTACGGTCCCGCCACCGCGATTGTCATCAGTTCGATGACCTTCGCCATGGCGCATTTCAGCTTTGACGAACTGCCCACAAGATTTTTCTGCGGAGTAATCCTCGCCGCCTCGCTCTATATGACCAAAAGTCTGCTCGCGCCGATAATTCTGCATATCGCGAACAATCTCGCGAGCGTCTATCTTCTTCCTTATATAAAAGAGGTTGTGCTTCAGCCGCGCGGCGTGCTTTTCTCGGTCTTTATCGTGACCACCCTCTTTCTCGTTTTTCTCTGCGTTGTTTTCAGGGAGGCCGAGGGGGTATATTTCGAGTATGCTTATGACGAGCGAAACGCCGCACGCGGAATGTCGGGTAAAGCGCCAGGCAAAACCGAATCGGCGGCATCCGCCTTCTTTTCACTCACCCTTATCGTCTGTATTCTTTTCTTTGTGATTATGTCACTTGTCGGTTAGAACCGACAATAAACCTAAAAAGGAATTTTTGAGCCTATGATGACAA
The DNA here is from genome assembly GCA_964534435.1 of uncultured Lachnospiraceae bacterium. Classification (GTDB taxonomy): domain Bacteria; phylum Bacillota; class Clostridia; order Oscillospirales; family CAG-272; genus CAKSQF01. The sequence continues at coordinate 4,294 of CAZHPU010000092.1, forward strand.
ATCAAAACGAAAAGGCGGTCGAAAAAAAGACCGCCGCACCGCAAAATCCCGAAAAAACCGAAAATCCCGAAAAAAATGAGAGCGAAATCGAGATTATACCCTCGCATTTTGAAAAGGCGAGCGGCACGAATCCCGAAGATATCGGCTTTTCGCCCGGAATGAGCGCGCCGAATCCGGATATGCCGACAAACACCGATGTTCCCGCCGCCGAATTTGAATTTCCCGACGGAATCGAGAAAATCCCGACCGTCGAGGTTGTCGTGAAGAAAAAGACCAAGGTCATAAAGGACAGAGGCGGCTCGGTGCGCACCCTCGCCGTCGCCGTGTCGGTCATAACAATCTCGCTCATACTCGGAATCCTGCTCGGCGTGATGATTATCGCGGTCGGCAACGATGTGTTCGCATTCACCTACGAGAAAGACGAGGACGGCAATCCCGTAACCTATACGGTGACGATTGACGATGCGGGAATGTCGGCTGCCGAGGTGGCAAAGCTTCTCGGAAAGAGCGGCGCCGTGCGTTATCCGCTCGCTTTCAAGCTCTACGCCCAGCTCAAAAAGAAGGACAGCTTCGCGGTCAAGGTCGGCACATACACGATAAGCGCGTCGGCAAACTATGATTCGATAATGACCGCGCTCAATCCGAAACCTGCGCGCGAGGAGATTACCATAACCTTCACCGAGGGCATGACGACCGACGACATAATCGATCTCTTCCTCGAAAACGGAATCGGAACGAGAGAGGGATTTGTCGAGGCGATAAACAATTACGACTACGATTTCTGGTTTATGAAATATTTAAGCTCGGCGGGGCTGTCGTCCGACAGATACTACCGTCTTGACGGCTATCTCTATCCCGACACATACAGATTCTATTCGGACAGCTCGGAGGTAACCGCGATTAAGAAGATGCTCACCAACTTCAACCGCTATTTCGGCGAGGAATACGAGGAAAAATGCGAAGAAATCGGCATGACGCCCGACGAGGTCGTCATACTCGCCTCGATGATTGAGGCGGAGGCTCAGAAGGTCAGCGACTACACGATAGTCTCGGCTGTTTTCCACAACCGTCTTGATTCGTCGACCTTCCGGGGCAGACTCGATTCGGACGCGACCGTTCAGTATTATTTCAGGCACACCGAGGGCGCAAGACACAGCGAAATCACATCCGACGATCTCAAAACCGACACGCCCTACAACACCTATCTCTATAATGGACTCACGCCGGGCGCGGTCTGCAATCCGTCGGTCAACGCGCTGAAAGCGGCGATTTATCCCGAAGAGAACTGCGGTTACTACTATTTCGTATCACGCTACAACGGCTCGATGCTCTACGCCAAGACGCTCGCCGAACATAATAAGAATGTCGCCGCCGCCAAGAAGGAAAGCGCGAGCCACGACGGCACGGGCGGACACGAATAATTTCGGTAAAATAAACGAAACACGGGAGGACAGGGTTTGTGATAAACGAATATCCGAAAACGGCGGATACGACAACCGAAACGGTGGTCGGCGGACGCAGGTATATGCGAATCGCGGTGGCCTGTCCGCCCTATCTCGGAGATGAGAGCCCCGAAAATTTCGCGGCGGCCTATACCGAGGACAGACTGCGGCCGGACGACATACTCGTCTTTTCGGCGCAGGCGGTTGCACTCAGCCAAGGCAGATATTATAATCTCGCGAACTGCGAGCCGACCGAGACCGCGAAAAAATGCGCGAAAATGCTCACAAAATCCGAAAAAGCGGTGATGTTCGCCGATTTAAGGGTGATGCAGGCGGCGATAAACGAAATCGGCGCGGCGAGAGTATGGCTTGCCGCAGGCTGCGAAGAGATTATGAAAAACGGAATATTCTTCGGCATATGCGGAGCGGACAGCCGATATATGGACACGACGGTCTGCGGCGGATACACGCTTTTGACCTTGAAGCCGGATGACGCGGTGGCGGTCGCCGAAAAAATCGCATTCGCGACAGGATGCCGCACGGTGATAGCCGATGTGCGCAGAGCGCCGCAGATTACCGCGATGACCGATGAGTCGCTTCCCGAAGGGCATATCGCCGATATTCTGAAAGACGCGCCGATGCGTGTCGGCAGCCGCAAAGTCCCCATCTGCATAATAAGAGAAAAATGAAAAATCAACCCCTCCGCGAGAGAAATTCTTTCGCGGAGGGGTTTGCTTTTATGGCTTTAGCCGGTTGAGGACGGGACGTCCGAAACAGACAACCAC
>CAZHPU010000093.1:0-6511 GCA_964534435.1 uncultured Lachnospiraceae bacterium
TCAGAAAGAGAGCAGATTCCTGTTCAACTCATATCTGGAACGTTTGCGTGTCAATATGATTGAGGCGAACAAGAACATCTCCGCTGCCGAAATCACCGAAAAATGTAAAAATTTCGATAAATTCGAATACCGTCATCAGGCGCTCGAATCGGAGTACCGCCGCGGATATTCTGCGGCTGCCGAAGCGGCAGACGAAATCGACGTTCTCGTATTCGAGATGTCGAAAAAGGGCGCGAAAGACGTGCCCTACCGCGTATCGAAGATTCTTAACGAATGTAAACTTTCGGTACACGAATATGTCGTAAAAGAAGATAAAGACGAACTTCTTTCACTTGCCAAACAGGCAAAAGCGGCACTTTCCGCCGATAAGAAAGCGGGAGACGAATCCTATGCCGGAACATCATCCCTGCTTGCCAAAATCGGCGAGATACTTCGCAAGGCACTCGCCAAAACAATGCCCAACTTCTTCGCAATGGGCTACTATCTTACATTCAGCGGACAGCAGCTCCCCGATATGCCGGTAGACGAGCTGAACGTTTTCCTCAGAAAATATCTTGACGACAACTTCATGCTCGATTTCATCGCGAACGCAAAGGTCGGAATTATGCATTCCGCCGCCGCCGCAGATGCAAAGAAACGCGAAGCAATAGATATTCTCAAAGCCGAGAAGCCGCTGTTCACAGTCGAAAATGCCAATAAGAAAGCATGGCTTGGGTCCGCCGAAAAGATGAAGAAGGCAGTTGAGGCCGGAATCGATCATCTCGAACGTGTAAAAGACGGCGTTGCCTACACATTCGGCGATTCGCTGATTGCCTCGATTGAGAATTATTTCCTCGCGGTCGAGAAAAACGGCAAGGAAAGCGCGCGCTACGAAAAAGAAAAGGCAAAATACGATGCGGTAGTCGCATCGGGAAAAACTCCGAAATCCGAAGTTATCCCCGCGTCTATCACCGATCTTAATGAGGCGGTAAACGACATTCTGCGTAAGATTGACCGTGTGCTCGACGACTATAACGAAAGACTTGCCGAAGCATCCTCCCGCAACTTCGATGACGAAACGGTCGCGATGATCGATTTCCTCAAAGAAAACGCATCCGGCGTCGTAAATAAGGTTACCAAGAGCATTGCGAAAGCAAAGGCCATCAAGCTCATGGAAGAGGTCGGTATATCCGAGCCCCGCAGAAGATACAATCAGTATCCGTTCGAATTTTCGGGCGGTATGAGACAGAGAATCGTCATAGCGATTGCGCTTGCGGCAAACCCCGACGTTCTTATCTGCGACGAGCCGACAACCGCACTTGACGTTACCATTCAGTCACAGATTCTCGAACTTATCAATAAGCTCAAACGCGAGCGTCATCTGTCGATTATCTTCATCACACACGACCTCGGCGTTGTCGCCAATATGGCAGACCGTATTGCGGTTATGTACGCGGGCAAGATTGTCGAATACGGCACATCGAGCGATATATTCTATCATTCGGCACATCCGTACACATGGGCGCTGCTCTCGTCGATGCCCGATCTTGATACAAACGAAAAGCTCGATTCTATCCCCGGTACACCGCCTATGATGATTTATCCTCCTAAGGGCGACGCGTTTGCCGAACGCAACAAGTACGCGATGAAGATTGACTTCGAGATGCAGCCTCCGATGTTCAAAATATCGGATACGCATTATGCGGCAACATGGCTGCTCCATCCGGATGCACCCCATATCGATCCGCCGAAGACAATCACCGACAGAATCGAAAGAATGAAACAAAGGAGGCTGACGGGAAATGGCAACCAATAATAACGAAATTCTTTTGCAGGTCGACCACCTCTGTCAGTACTTCGGACCGACAAAAGCGGTTGATGATGTAAGCTTTTATATCAAAAAAGGCGAGGCGTTCGGTCTCGTCGGAGAGTCGGGATGCGGAAAAACCACAACCGGACGCTCGATTATCAAGCTTTACAATATAACGGGCGGCAATATCTATTTCAAAGGTATCCGTATCGGTGCCGGAACGCTCGGCTATAAAAACGCAATCGCCGAGGCAAAAAAAGAATATAAGGAAAAAGTAAAAAGCGCGACTGCCGAAGAAAAGGCAAAACTTGATGAGGAGCTTAAAACAAAGCTCGACGACCTGCATAAGGAAATGAAGCAGGCAAAGTTCGATCAGGCTCACTGCGATCATGTTTATCAGGATGAGCAGGTCGCCGCTGTTGATGCCGAATATTCGAAAAAAGAGGCCGCCGTCAAGAAGAAAATCGAAGAGCTTAGGGCAAACGGGGCAGACAAAGCTCAGATTGTCGCGGAAAGAGAAAATCTGAAATCGATTTATGCCGAGTATGTTGACAAACGCCGCAAAGCGAAGAAAACCAAGCTCGTAACTCAGATTCAGATGATTTTCCAGGATCCTATCGCCTCACTTGACCCCAGAATGACCGTTCGCGAAATCATTTCCGAAGGACTTATCATTCAGGGCGAGCGCGACAAAAAGGTTCTCGATAAAAAAGTTCTCGAAATGCTCGACCTTGTCGGACTCGCACCCGAGCACGCCGACCGTTATCCTCACGAATTTTCGGGCGGTCAGAGACAGAGAATCGGCGTTGCGCGCTCGATTATCATGAATCCCGAACTGATTATCGCCGACGAACCCGTGTCGGCACTTGACGTTTCGATTCAGGCGCAGGTAATCAACCTTCTCAACGATCTGCGTGACCGCTTCAATCTTACGATTCTCTTTATAGCTCACGATTTGTCGGTCGTCAAATACTTCTCGGACAGAATCGGCGTTATGTATTACGGAAAAATGGTAGAGCTTGCCGATTCGGATGAGCTATTCCGCCATCCGTTCCACCCGTATACACGTTCTCTTCTGTCGGCAATCCCGCTCCCCGACCCCGAATACGAGAAGGTCAGAAAGAGAATAGAGTATAATCCGCTCGCCGAGCACGATTATTCGGTTGACAAACCGGTAATGCGCGAGGTTTGCAAAGGGCATTTCGTCTACTGCAATAACGAGGAATTTGCCCGCTATCAGGCGCAGCTTGCGTCCGAAAATAATGGCTGATAAGAAAAAAGGCGGCTCGGAATCGGCAAAATGGTATACCGCCGCATTCATACTTACGGCTGCGGTTGTATTCATGGCCTATGTCGAAGGCGTTTTCACAAAGGAAACGGTTCGTGAATTTCTGTACGCACTCTGCAACTCATTCTTCGTTCCCGGCGTGGTTTACGCGGGAATCGGAGGGCTCAGTTTTGTGTCGTCGCAGGGCGGATTTGATTCGTTCGGCTATCTGTTTTCGACATTTTCGCTTCACTCGCTGCTGCCGACAAGACAGCCGAAACATTACAACAGCTATTACGAGTATAAAACCGCCAAGGATGAAAAAGGGCGTGCATGGCTCCCTCATATACTCATTCTCGGATGCGTGTCAATCGGAATCAGCATTGTGATTCTCGTTGTCAGCTACCTCGTGTAAACGATTGACGGTTTACTGCTGAAAAACTTAAAACAATGGCGGTCGAAGTCAGATGATGACATCGATTGCCATTGTTTTTTTCTGCGAAGATAAAAAGGTCTGAACACAATATACAAAAAGATAAGCCGATATTTGTTGCAAACAACGAATATCGGCTTTATCTATTGACCTTCCGAATTTATACGGGTAAAATGTGTGTGGCGAACAATATAAAACGAAAGGATGACGAAATGAAAAAAGTTCATCTGATAGGAAACGCGCATCTCGATCCCGTCTGGCTGTGGAGATGGCAGGAGGGATATGCCGAGGTTAAGGCGACGTTCAGAAGCGCACTCGACAGAATGAATGAGTTCCCGAACTATAAATTCACATCGGCATGCGCCGCTTACTACGAATGGGTAAAAGAAAGCGATCCGGATATGTTCGATGAGATTGTCCGGAGAGTGAAAGAGGGAAGATGGTGCATCACCGGAGGGTGGTATATCCAGCCCGACTGCAACATTCCGTCCGGCGAATCTTTTGCGAGACAGGGACTGATTTCGCAAAGATTTTTCAAGGAAAATTTCGGCGTTACGGCAAATACGGGATATAATGTCGATTCGTTCGGACATAACGGGGCACTCCCGAAAATTCTTGTGAATTCGGGCATGAAAAATTATGTCTTTTTCCGTCCCGGACCGCACGAGAAAGAGCTGCCCGATTCGCTTTTTGTCTGGGAGTCGGCGGACGGGTCGCGGGTAACGGCATACCGCCTGCCGATACAGTATAATTTTACCGCAGATATTTTCGATAATTTCGAAAGAGTTGCCGAAATGGCATCCGAACACGAGATGATGGCTTTTTACGGAGTCGGCAATCACGGCGGCGGACCGACCGTAAAACTGCTCGAAAAAATGGAAAACGAGCTTGACGGCAGATTCGTCTATTCCACGCCGAACGAATACTTCGACACCGTAAATAAAGAAAATCTGCCCGTGGTCGCCGATGATCTGCAATTTCACGCAAAAGGCTGTTACAGCGCCTGCTCGCTTATAAAAAAGCTTAACAGGAAGAGCGAAACCGAGATTGCGGAAGCCGAAAGATATCTGTCGATCGCACGCTACCTTGTCGATAATCCCTATCCCCGTGAGGCGCTTGACAGGGCATGGAAAAATATACTTTTCAATCAGTTTCATGATATTTTGGGCGGATGCTCTATTCGCGAAGCATATGACGACGCGGCCGTTTTGCACGGAGAGGCAGAGTCGATATGCGAAAGATATATAAATTTTGCCTGCCAGCAGATTTCATGGAGAATTGACACCGCGCGCGGAAGGGATGTAACTCCCGACAGAAGAGCATGGACGGGGAAATGGTTTACCGATGATCTCGGCACGCCGATTGTGGTGTTTAATCCGCATCCGTGGGAAATCAGCGCTTTTATAAGACTTACCGAAAATCCGACGACGATAACCGACGAAAATGATACGGAGATTCCGAGCCAGACCGTGAGAGCGTCGAGAACAAATGTCGAGGATAAATGGGCGACAGGTTTTATCGCTCATCTTCCCGCGTTCGGATACAAGCTTTACAGAACATATTACGGCGAGAAAAAAGAGTATGAAAGCGAATTTACGGTTACCGAAAATTCGGCGGAAAATTCGAAAATCAAAATAGAATTCGATAAGGAAAGCGGAGAGCTGTGCGGATTTTACGATAAAGTACGCGGACGTGAGCTTCTTTCCGACAAAACGAGAACAACGCTTATAGACGACGTCGGAAGCGACACATGGGCGCACGGGGTAAGTCGTTTCCAAAATGTCGCCGCCGAACTCACTTCGGGCAGTGTGAAACTTATGGAATCGGGCCCGCTGAGAGTAATATTCAGAACATACACCGAAGGGGAGAATACATCGGTAAGACGTGATTACCGTATGACTGCGGGCAGCGATGTTGTCGAGATAAAGACACAGATTATCTTCCGCGAACATCACAGAATACTGAAATTCCGTATTCCGACGGCGGTCGCAAATCCCAAAATTAAATGTGAAATTCCGTTCGGATATATAGAACGTGACAACAACGGCGACGAAAACATCTGCCACCGCTGGTTTTCCGCCGAAGATAAGAGCGGTCACGGAATCGCGGTTCTGAATGACTGCAAATACAGCTTCGATGCCAATGACCGAACGCTGTCTTTTATCGCGGCACGCGGAGCGATATATGCCGATCATTACGCGGGAAATAACAGAGACGATTTCTGCGAATATCAGGATCAGGGACTTGACGAGTTCACATATGCCATAACTCCGCATATATCGGTGTCATCTACCCAAAAGAAGGCGGAAGAATTAAATATGAAGCCGTTTTTCGTGTCCGAAACCTTCCACCGCGGCGAGCTTCCGACCGAATTCGAGGGCATCCGCGTTTCAAAAAGAAATATAATTGTTACGGCACTCAAAAAACATGAGGATTCGGCGGCGTATGTCCTGCGCGCATATGAATGCGAGGGCAGGGATACCGATTGCACAATTTCGCTTTTCGGCAAAAAATTCGCTCTTCACTTCGGACATAACGAGGTAAAAACGGTGATTGTCGGCGAAAATGTCCGCGAATGTGATTTTTTGGAATATTGACGCCTTTTCTCATAAAAAACTCGGAGTCTGCTTTGATTCTCAAAGCAGGCTCCGAGTTTTCGTCTGTATCGGCAGATATAAATTACGGTTTAAGATCTTTTATCGCGTGACGCGGACATTTTTCGACGCAGATTTTGCATCCGTCGCATTTTGAGTGGTCGATGACCGCATAATTGTCTTTTATCTCAATCGCCGATTTGGGGCAGACTTTGGCGCAGATTCCGCATCCGACGCAGGAAACATCACACGCTTTTTTTGCCGCCGCACCTTTGTCTTTTGATGAGCAGCCGACCTCGGTCGCCGAATCGGCGGGGATAAGTCTGATCAGCTTTTTGGGGCATTTGTCGACGCAGGCTCCGCAGCCCGTGCATTTTGAAGGGTTGACCGACGCAACTCCGTCGGATACCGAGATCGCGCCGAATTTG
>CAZHPU010000094.1:0-6441 GCA_964534435.1 uncultured Lachnospiraceae bacterium
ATGGTCTGCACGGTCATCAGCGAACGTATATAGTTTAGATTTACGGTTGACGCCGCAATGCAGGCAATTCCCGAACCGGGGAATGTGATTTTCGATGTCGATGCGAACTCGAACACGATATGCGGACTGCCCGCCTTTTCGACTTCTTCGACGATATTGAGCAGTTTGTCGTCGTCATCGTAAAGTCCGTGTACGGCATAGGCGTTGTCCCAGAAAATGCGGAAATCGTCGGCCGCGGGTTTCAGACGCGCGAATCTGCGGACAACTTCGTCCGAATAGACCACGCCTCCGGGGTTTGAATATTTCGGAACGCACCATATTCCCTTTATCAGCGGATCGGAGGCGACATATTCCTCGACAATATCCATATCGGGACCGTCATCTCTCATCGGCACGTTTATCATTTCGATTCCGAGCGACTGACATATCATAAAATGTCTGTCGTAGCCGGGCACGGGACAGAGAAATTTGATTTTTCCCTGCTGAATCCAGGGCTTTGTGCTCGGAGACGAGCCGAAAAGCATACATCTCACAACCGTGTCGTACATGATGTTGAGCGATGAGTTGCCGCAGACTATGACATTTACGGGCGGCACATCGAGAATATCGGCAAGCAGTTCCTTCGCTTCGGGTATTCCGTCGAGGATACCGTAATTTCGCATATCGAGTCCGCCGAGTCCGTCGGGACGGCACTGATCGGGCGACGAAAGCACGGTAAGCATTCCGTCGGACAGTTCGAGCTGTTCCTTATCGGGTTTTCCTCTCGACATATCGAGCGAAAGCTTCAGATTTTGATATTCGCGGTATATTTTGCGCTGCTCGGCAAGTTCTTTTATCGCTTCGCTTTTTGACAAAGCCGTGTACAACATGGTATTATTTTCCTTTCAGTATCGTGGGATATTTTCGTTTTGTTATCAGAACTCGGCGTTGCCGGTGGTTCTCGGGAATGCCTCGACATCGCGGATATTGGACATTCCGGTTACATACATGATAAGTCTTTCGAATCCGAGACCGAAGCCCGCGTGCTTTGTTCCGCCGTATTTGCGGAGCTCGGCATACCAGCCGTAGGTTTCTTTATCGAGGCCGAAGCGTTCGAATGCGGCATCCAGATAGTCGGGGCGTTCCTCACGCTGTGAGCCGCCTATAAGTTCGCCGACTCCGGGAACAAGCAGATCGACTGCGGCAACCGTTTTGTTGTCGTCGTTCAGACGCATATAGAATGCCTTGATTTCACGGGGCCAGTCGGTGACGAATACGGGACGTTTGTAAACCTTTTCGGTGAGATATCTTTCATGTTCTGTCTGCAAATCCTCGCCCCATCCTATCGGATATTCGAACTTTTCGCCGCTCTTTTCGAGCAGTTCGACGGCGTGCTCATAGGTGCAGACCGCGAAATCCGAATTTACGATATTGTTAAGACGCTCGATAAGTCCCTTGTCGACGCGGAGATTGAAAAATTCGAGTTCGTCGCGGCATTCGTCGAGAAGCCCCGAAATGACATATTTGAGCATTGCCTCGGCAAGTTCCATATCATCGGTCAGATCGGCAAACGCGATTTCGGGTTCAAGCATCCAGAATTCGGCGGCATGACGGGGAGTGTTCGAGCGTTCGGCTCTGAAAGTCGGGCCGAATGTATAAACTTTTCCGAACGCCATGGCGAAAGACTCGACATTGAGCTGTCCCGACACGGTAAGATTTGCCGCCTTGCAGAAGAAATCCTTTGAGTAGTCGACGCTGCCGTCTTCATTCTTCGGCACATTCGCAAGATCGAAAGATGTGACCTTGAACATATCGCCCGCGCCTTCGCAGTCGCTTGTCGTAATCAGCGGCGTATGAACATATACGAATCCGTTGTCATGGAAGAATTTATGCAGGAGCTGTGCGGCGGTCGAGCGTACGCGGAATACCGCCGAGAAAAGATTTGTACGGGGACGCAGATGCGGTTTTGTGCGCAGAAATTCGAGCGACTGACCTTTTTTCTGCATCGGGTAATCGGGGGTGGAGCTTCCCTCAATCTCGACCTTGTCGGCTTTCAGCTCACACGGCTGTTTTGCGTCGGGTGTAACCACAAGCACACCCTCTATGCAGAATGACGCGCCGACATTCTGTTTCGCAAGCGTTTTATAATTTTCGAGTTTGGAATCTTCTATGACGACCTGAAGATTTTTCAGGCATGATCCGTCGTTGAGTTCGATAAAGCCGAACGCATTGGAGGCTCTTATCGTTCTTGCCCATCCGCAGACGGTAACCTCTTTATCGGCGTATTTTTCGGGCTCGGCGAGAATTGATTTTATTTCTGTTCGCTTCATTGCTGTAACATTCCTTTCGACTCTTTCTGTCTTAATTTGTATATTATACTATTTTTTTTTCGCGATTACAAGCCTTTTGCGCTTTTTTTTGAACTTTTTGTTCCGAAAAAAGCGAAAAAAGCAAACTTTTTTTGCCGCTTTCGGTCATCGAGAAGAAAACACCGTACGCGAATGTAAATCGGCTCCCGAAAATTTTATTTTTTTGATTTTTCACTTGACAAAATGCGATTATTTTCTTACAATTATTTTATATTATTGATTTTTCCGCCCGGTGCGGAGAAAGGCGAACACACAATGAAAAAAATCAAGGTCGTCACATTCAATATACGAAACTGCTGGAACGGAGACGGACAGAACGATTTCCGCTCGCGTCTCGGCGGCATACTCGACAAAATAAACGGTGAAAAGCCGGATGTCATCTGCTTTCAGGAAGCAACCGAATCGAATATGAGGCTGATGAAAAGCTCACTCTGTGATTACGCTTTCTATTTCAATCCGCGCGAAGCCGATCTCGGCGGAGAGGGAGTCGCGACCGCACTGAAAAAAGATGCGTTCGATCTGCTTTCGCTCGACTTTTTCTGGCTGTCGGACACGCCCGACATTCCCGGCTCGCGCTATGAAAATCAGAGCGACTGTCCGAGAATCTGCCAGTGCCTGCTTGTAAAACACCGCGGCGAACTTGTGCGCATTTACAATACCCATCTCGACCATATGAGCCAAAGCGCCTGCGAAAAAGGAATACGGCTCGTTCTCGACCGCATCTCGGCCGACAGAGAAAAGCTCGACTGTCCGTTCTTTATATTCGGCGATTTCAACTCCCGTCCCGACAGCAAGACGCTGAAAATCTGCCGCGAATGTCAAAATCCGAAAGTCGTCGACCTTACCGAAAATTCGGGCATGACCTTCCACGGCTACAAAATTCCGACAGCCGAGGACGAGAAGAATCCCGGTCTGAAAATCGACTATATTCTGACCGATGAAAAAACGGCAAAACGGCCGTTCACACTCACAAAATGGACAGAAGAGCGTCACGGAGTTTTCCTCTCGGATCACTACCCTGTCTGCGTCGAATTCCATGACATTTCGGAAAACAGCATATGAAAGGATGTTCGGCGTATGTCGGACGCAAAAATGAGAAAAGAAAACAACTGCACTGAAAAATCAAGGGCGGTATACACCGCTTCCCTGCTTATACTTTCGGCGCTTGTCCTATTCTGCCTTTGCGGATGCTCGTCGGGCTTCAAAAAAGGCGGCATTGTGACGGCAGGTCCCGAAAAAAGCGAATCCGAAACATCAAAATCGCTTGTCGGCTCATGGTTCTGCCCCGACGAACTTTGCGGATACGTGTTCGAAGAAACAGACAAAGAGAGCGGCGAGGGCGGCTGCACATATTACAAATCATCCGGCCCGACATCCGAAAAGGAAGAAACAAAAGGCGTTTATTCAATCGAAGACGGCAAAATCATAATCGTCATGGGTGGAGAGCGGCAAGAATACGACTATCTGCTTGACGGCGGAAAGCTGCTTATTCTGACCGATTCGGAGGGCAATGAGCTGATATTCACGCCGAGCGAAAATCGGTAACAGAAAGCCGATAATATAAAAAAGGAGAACACCGAATATGCGCAACGTAATCAAAGACCGCCCGATAAGAGTCGGAGTAATGGGAGCATTCCGCGGACGGACATTTATCGACAACGCAAGCGAAACGGGCATGGAACTTGCCGTTATATGCGACAATTTCAAATACCGTCTGGACAGTGTCTGTGCCGAACTGAATGTTCCCGGCTGCGAAGATTTCGACGAAATGCTGAAAATGGACATTGACGCGGTTATCATAGCGGGCCCGTTCCATCAGCATGCGCAGTTTGCCAAACGCGCTCTGAAAGCGGGAAAGCATGTTATGTCCGAAACAAGCTGCAACAGCACGCTTGCCGACGGTGTTGAGCTTTATATGCTCGCAAAAGAGAGCGGACTCTGCTATATGCTTGCCGAAAATTACTGCTACACCCGTTTCAATCTTGAAATGAAGCGTCTTTACGATGCGGGCGAAATCGGCGAGGTGCGCTATGCCGAGGGCGAATACAATCATCCGATGTCGGACGAGGACAGCATGTGGTACGCGCCGGGTGCGAAGCACTGGCGCAACTGGCTTCCCGCCTGCTATTACGACACGCACGCGCTGGCGCCGATGATGTATATCACGGGCAGGCATCCGAAAGCGGTAAGCTGTGTGACGCTCAACAACCCGTCGGGAGATTTTCTCAGCGAAAGCAAAAGCTGTTATGTAATGCTCATAAAGATGGACAACGGATCGGTGTTCCGCATCTACGGCGGCGGACTGCCCGGACACAGCAACTGGTACGGATTCCACGGCTCCTGCGGAGCAATGGAGTCGGTGCGCGGTCACGGATATTTCGGGCCCGAACAGGTACGCGTATGGCATGAGCCGTGGACCTTGAAGCCCGGTCAGGTTACCGAAAAAACATATTTTCCCGAATGGCCGGAGGACGGCGCGCGTGCCGAAGAAGCGGGACACGGCGGCAGCGACTTTTTCGTGGAAAAGGCATTTGCCGACGCGATAAGAAGCGGTGAGCAGCCCTATCTTGACGCGTACAGAGGAATCACAATGTCGAATGTCGGGATTATCGCATGGCGAAGCGCGCTGAAAGGCGGAGAGTGGATGGACATCCCCGACCTCAATGACGAAAAGGCGAGAGCCGAAATGCTGAAAGACCGCCTGACTCCCTTCCCGAATGTTGAGGGAGCGGTCATGATGCCGCCCGAAATGTGCTGCAAAGTCGATTTTACCCCCGATGTAGTGAAGATTTCCCGCGAGCAGTGGAAAAAGCAGGGCTACACCGACGAGCAGATAGAAGATTTGCTGAACGAATAACGAAAAATCCGCCCGACATCGCAAAGCGTCGGGCGGATTTATTATAAAGTTCAATCCCATTTGCAGGTTAAAATGCAGCTTCCGTATTTTGTCTTTTCAATATCGCAGTCGAGACTAAGCTTTTCAATCAGATTTTCGAGCGTGCCCTCGGTATCTATATTCACATAGATATAATCGGGGCGTTTTTCGGGATTTAACTCATAATAGTCGGCAAGTCGGGATATTGCCGCCGAAATCGCTTTTTCCTCCTTGCTTCCGACCGAAATCCAGCCCGAAAAAGACGCGCTTCGTTTGCCGTCGGCAATATACAGTCCCGTTTCGGTTGAAAAATAAAGCACATTGCCCGATTCTATCGAGCGAATTTCTTCGGTATCTTCCATCAGCCTGTCGTAATAGAGTGAAAAAGCCGAATTCGTTTTTACACCGCGGTTTATTCCGTATTCGATTTTCGTGTCAAGCTCATCATTTTCGCTGTCCCAGAAATTGCTGTTTATGCGCACATTCATAAACATGATAAAGAGAATCGAAAATGCGGCGGTCGCCGACAGAAATGTCACGAAAAGGGTTGCGAATTTTCCTTCCGCCTGCTCGGCGATAAAGAGTGCGATAAATACGGCGGATGCTATCGTTCCGACCGAATATGCCGACGATACGACAAGAAAACACTGATTCGAGGACGCCGAAATCGCATAGGCATAGAAAAGTGTCGGCAGCCACATACCGTAAAAGAGCTTTTTCGGTCTGTCGGCAAGCAGAAAATAAGACACGGCGCCGAGAATGTTCAGCGGCATCATAAAGCAGTTGATTGTAGGCATACTGCCGAAATTCAGGGTATAAATCAGGGTAGCGGCGGCGGCAAGCGCGAAACAGATCGTTTTGCGGAGCGTCGATTTTCTGTCGAATGACGCCCATACGGCGAGAAGAGCAGCTGCCGCAAAGCAGTAGGGTGCGGCGGCATTGCCCGTTTTTATATAATAGATAAAATATTTTACCGTATAATAAAACGGAATTGTGCGGTGTTCGGGATCGGAGAAAATCGCGGGAACCGATTTTATTATATCCGAAACAGATGCGCGAGAGAGCAGGAAAACGAAGAACAGTGCCGCCGCAAGAGCGATGCCCGAAGTTATTCCGAGCACGGTTTTCGGGCAGAGCAGCGAGCCGCCGTCATACCGTTTTTTTCTTATTTTCGATACAACCGCCGCCGCAAGTGCGCATAAAAGATAGATAAAATAA
>CAZHPU010000095.1:0-6421 GCA_964534435.1 uncultured Lachnospiraceae bacterium
GATTTCGAGTCAGGCCCGTTATGACCACTTCGATACGCTTCCGTATATCTTATGTCGCTCCAATTATTGCAACATTGAAATTATATCATAAATATTTTATTTTTCAAGTGTTATTTGAAAATTTAATGATTTTGTAACAAATTTACTTTATCAAAATCAAATATCATCGATTGCATAAAGCATAGTATCCCATGCCGGCACATATTCGGGACGGCGAAGGTAAAGATTATACCAAGGATAATTACTATGAATAAGATTGATGAGCTTAAAAATATCGCCTACTCGATGATAAACGGAAACTGCAAGATCGGGATGATTTTTCCGTATTGTATTTTCGGCGCCTAAAATAGCCTCCGTTTCCGATCCCTCTACATCCATTTTTATATAATCTATTTTTTCGTTCTTACAAATAGAATCAACGGTTGTTACCTCAACCGTCTGCATCGATTTGTTTCCAAACAATGATGAATTCTTGTTTCCGTCATTAGAAAATAACGATTCACCTACATAGTTCGAAGCGGAAGCATTTAATGCCAATATATTAATATTTGATATTTTTTTTATATTTCCAGACAGTTTTTCAAAGCTTTTCCTATCGGGTTCAACTGCAATTATCTTTTTTATATTCGGATATGATGATATTTCTTCGGCTGTATCGCCGACATACGCTCCAAGGTCAACCGCGCATTTATATTTATTTACTTTAAGAACACCGTTAACTATATCTTTGCGAGAGCAAAAACTGCTTCTCAAATATTTGATTTTTCCGCTGATATAATAATTTATCAAGCAGTCAAATACGCGTTTTGACTCGTCATCGGAAAGCGATTCTCTCGCCGTCTCTATATCATTCAAATGTTCATTTAGAAATAATTTGTCAAATATTCCGTCCCCATAAACAGGAACCTCCGGGGCATATAATTCATATTTCTCATCGAGAGAGTAAATTAAATCGAGTACTTCCCTTCTGCTGCTTCCGAAAGAAAGAAGAATAATAAAGTCGTTGTATTTTTCTGTAATTTCCGAAAAAGAAAGCACACGTTTGCCGTGAAATGAATGTCCGCGCACGAAGCCGTCGGAAGCAAAAAAATCGGAAACGTCAATATGTTTGTCATTAAGATGAGAAATGATTTTATCGGCACCGTTTCCCATTCCATACATTACTATCGGTTTTTTTGTCTGTGAGAGATACTGCCAGATATCCGTATTTTCATAATTATCTTGAAAATTCATTATAAATAACTCTTACGGTTTTTTCAAAATCCGCTTCTTCGACAGATATGATTATATTATTTTCTCTAGTTCCCTGGTCCATCATTCTGATATTTACATGTGCATTTGCAACAGATGAAATAATGCGTGATGCTGTTCCGATATTTCTGACCATGCCTTGACCGACGACCGCAACGAGAGCAAGTCCGTCTTCAATATAAATCGTATCGGGATTGACTGCCGCTCTTATATCATCGATTATTTCCTGCCTATGCAGATTAAGTGATGACGACGATACGACAACACCCATCGTATCAATTCCCGATGGCAAATGCTCAAAAGATACACCGTAATCGGCAAGGACTTTCAAAACCTTGAGTCCGAATCCTACCTGATTGTTCATTAAATCTTTTTCAATATTTATAACAGAAAATCCCTTATGACCCGCGATTCCGGTAATTCCGTCGCACATCTGCTCAATCGGGGTGCGAAGAACAATCATTGTTCCCTTGTCTTCCGGGCGGTTGGTATTGCGGATATTTATCGGTATTCCCTTTACACGTACAGGAAAAACAGCTTCTTCATGCAGAACGGTTGCACCCATATACGAAAGCTCTCTGAGTTCCGAATATGTAACAGTCGAAATTACAGTCGGATTTTCGACAATATTAGGATCGGCCATCAAAAAGCCCGATACATCAGTCCAGTTTTCATAAATCTCGGCATCAACCGCGCCTGCAACTATTGAGCCTGTAATGTCGCTTCCGCCTCTTGAGAATGTCTTAATGCTTCCGTCGTCGTTCCTGCGGCCGTAAAAACCGGGTATTACAGCATATTCACAATCTTCAAGAGCACTATGGATTGCGCTGTTTGTTAACTCAACATCATATTGACCGTCACTGCCGAAAATGATAACATCGGCCGCGTCTATAAATTTGTATCCCAAATAATTTGCAAGAATTATACCGTTTAGGTATTCCCCTCTGCTGGCAACAAAATCACGATGAGGAGCATTCGCCAAATGCTTATTGATGCTTTCAAATTCACCGTCAAGTGAAAGTTCCAGCGACAAATCGGATATTATACTATTGTATCTGTCAATAATTTTATTCAGCCAAAAAGTATAGTCCTCTCCTGCTGCGGCAAGCTCATAACACTTATACAGCAGGTCGGTTACTTTGTCGTCCTCTTTGAATCTTCTGCCGGGAGCGGAAGGAATTGCATATCTTCTTGTTTTATCGGCTTTTATAATAGCCGCTACTTTTTTGAACTGGTTGCCATCGGCAAGTGAACTGCCGCCGAATTTTACTACCTTAACATTCTGCAAATTGTTCATCGGATAATTTATGTCCTTTCGCATTGAAGAATATCTTTCATCAATGCAGTTGAATTTCTGAAATATGATATACAATATGATTTATTTAACACCATTCCCGATTATTATATTTTTTTTATCCGTTTTTGTCAAGTGCATTTTAATCATATTTGCGTTTACACGACACAAATTCTCTGTTTTCTTATAATATTAAATAAAAAAACGGAGGAATTTATACAATGAAAAGGACACTTTCAAACACACAAATCGAAGAATTCGCGAAATATCTTAAAAGCGAAGAAAAGAGCAGGAACACAATCGATAAATATGTCCGCGACGCGAGAGCTTTCGCAGAATATGCGAACGGGCGCGAAATCACAAAAGATGTTGTTGTGGCTTATAAACATAATCTGCAAAGAAAATATGCCGTGGGAAGCGTGAACTCAATGCTCGCGGCGCTGAACAGTCTGCTTGCATTTTCGGGCCGGCGGGATTTGAAAATCAAATCGGTGAAATTTCAGCGGCGGATTTTTTATCCCGAAGAAAAGGAGCTGACAAGAGCCGAATATGCGAGATTATGCAGAGCCGCCGAAGAAAAAAACAATCTGCGGCTGAGCCTTATTCTGCAAACAGTCGCCGCTGCCGGAATCCGTGTCGGCGAGCTGAAATATATCACGGTTGAGGCGGCAAAAAGAGGCGAGGCGACCGTAAACTGCAAAGGCAAAACACGCACGGTGATAATCGTGAAAAAGTTAAGACGAAAACTGCTCGACTATGCGAAATATCGGGGAATTGTCGGCGGTATGATATTTATAACCAAAAGCGGCAAACCGACAGACAGAACGAATATTTGGAGAGAAATGAAAAACCTCTGCGATATGGCAGAGGTAAATCCCGAAAAAGTATTTCCGCATAATCTGCGGCATTTGTTCGCGAGAACATTTTACGGTATAGACAAAGATATCGCGAAACTTGCCGATATTCTGGGACATTCGAGCATAAATACGACACGTATCTATATAATCTCGACAGGTGCCGAGCATCGCAGACTTATGGAAAATATGCGGCTCGTAATATAACATAATCGGTATTATGTTGTATTCCTGTAATCGATTATACCTATTATTTACAAATATGTCAATATAAAATACAAAAATATTTTACAAAAGTCATAAAAAAAAGAAAAAAACGGCATAACGATAAAAGCCTTTTCGGAAAATCATTTTTGAAAATCACGAAAAGGCCTGCTTTTCCATGCTCTTTTTTGAGTTACCGCTATCCGCTGTCTCGAAATCGGCAGGATGTTTACAACATAATACCGATTATGTGGTAAACTTAATAAAAGTTCATTGGAGGACGACGTGAAAATCAAATTCGCTATTTCTGTTTCTGTTTTATCATTTATTTTAATCATTACAATGTTTATGATTTCCGGTTGCGAATGTAAACATCAGTACACATCAAGCATAACAAAAGAACCAACGTGTGCAGAGGAAGGAGAGACAACTTATACTTGCTCGGTATGCGGAGATACTTATACTGAGTCAATAGCAAAATCAAATGAGCATCAATATACCTCTAAAGTTACTAAAGAAGCGACCTATGCTGAAATTGGTAAAAAACATTATTCATGCTTAATCTGCGGATATACCTATACTGAGGTAATGCCTAAAACAAATGTACATAGATACAGAATCAAAACACTTACTAATCCATCTATTAATGGAATTGGATACAAACGCGAAATTTGTATAATATGTCAGAAGCAAAATACAGTATCTTACAATTGGTTTAAACTCGATGATAGTGATAATATTTGGGGAATATTTTATGCAAATTGCAAAATGAGGTCAGGAGCAACTATACAAACTATACAGTGTAAATTGATAATTTGTTTTTCAAATGATTCGACAGAAAGTTATTTAGCTATAGCAATTTTTTTAGGTAACACGCCGCTTAATGAATTTGACGATAATATTTTATATTATGTTGAGGCAAAATCAAACGGTACGACAGTTTTTTCAAATTATGCTTATACACTTAGTGGATTTATTGTTGATACAACTAATTTGAAGTATTGTATTGCAAATTATGATACATTAGAAATTACAATGACTAATTCAAATGAACTTGAAATGAGTTTTGAAACAAACAATAGATATATTAATGATTTTCTTGATTAACACTGGTAATGATTTTTTTAGAATAAAATAAGGCAACTTAGACATTCTTCTTTTTTAACTTTACTCCTTCTTTTCGCTACTTTTATTAACATTTTGTTTATTTTTTAGATACAAAAAGATGGTACAATACCAAAGTTAAATCTATAAACCGATGCAAAATACAAAAGGAGAGGAGCGGCTGAAATGGACAAGATTGAAGAACTGTCTGAAGAGATACTTACATTACTTGACGAAAAGAAATTTTTACAGGTAAAAGACCGATTAAATGAGCAGAACCCGATAGATCTTGCCGAGCTTCTTTCCGAACTGCCGGAAGAACGCAGGCCGGTTCTCTTCCGTCTGCTTTCAAAAGAACTTGCGGCAGAAGTATTCGTTGAAATGGATCATGACGTTCAGCATGCATTGATTCAGAGCTTTACCGATAAAGAGCTGCGTGACATTCTGAATGAAATGTTTCTTGACGATACGGTCGATCTTATCGAAGAGATGCCCGCAAATGTTGTCAGCAGAATTATTGCGAACACCGATGCCGAAACAAGAAAATGGATAAACGAAGTTCTGAATTATCCCGATGACTCGGCGGGCAGCATAATGACGGTCGAATATGTCGGATTAAAAGCCGACATGACCATCGCCGATGCGTTTGCCACGATTAAAAAGACAGGTGTTGACAAGGAAACTGTATATACTTGTTATGTTACCGACAAAAACAGACATCTTATCGGGGTTGTATCTGTAAAAGACATGCTTGTTACCGACAAGGAATTTGTTTCGGATATTATGGAAACAAACATAATCAGTGTAAATACACTTGAAGATAAAGAGCATGTCGGAGAAATGTTCCTGGAATACGGTTTTCTTGCGCTCCCTGTTGTTGATGCCGAAAACAGACTTGTCGGAATAGTTACCTATGACGACGCAATGGATGTCATCTCGGAAGAAGCGGAAGAAGACATTCAGGTGATGGCAGGTATCACTCCTAACGATGACCCTTATCTGAAAACTTCGGTATTTTCATTATGGAAATCAAGAATTCCGTGGCTTCTTCTGCTTATGATATCGGCCACATTTACCGGAATCATTATCACAAAATTCGAAAATGCGCTTGCCGCATCGGTTGCACTCACCGCATTTATTCCTATGCTTATGGATACGGGCGGAAATTCGGGATCACAGTCATCGGTTACGGTTATTAGAGGATTATCTCTTAAAGAGGTCGAATTCAAAGATATATTCAAAGTTCAGTGGAAAGAGCTTCGCGTGGCATTTTTCTGCGGAATAACTCTTGCGGCGGCTAATTTTGTAAAGATACTTATAGTCGACAAATGGATTCTGAAAACGCCCGGTTTAACCTTCCCTGTTGTTAGTGTCGTTTGTCTGACGCTTTTGGTTACGGTGATAATAGCAAAATTTATCGGCTGTACGCTTCCCATAATCGCGCAAAAACTCGGTTTTGATCCCGCCGTTATGGCTTCACCGTTCATAACAACGGTGGTCGATGCCGTATCACTGCTTGTTTATTTCGGTTTTGCGGAAATGATATTGAAATTGTAAATGCATAAAATCACAATATGAGCATCTTTTCAAACAAGGATGCTCATATTTATTTTATGTTGCTTTATCAGTTTAGCGCAATAAAGTTTCAAATGAAGAAAAAAAATTTATTCAATCATACAAAAATGAAAAATTTGTTGAAAAGTACTTTACAAGT